>NZ_AQOH01000293.1 GCF_000364705.1 Pseudomonas fuscovaginae SE-1
ACAAGGCCTGGGCGTAGTGATGCCCCTGCTCGCTGGTCAGGGCCGCATGCCCCATCCACAAGGTCGGCTCGCTCCAGCCCTGCAGGTCGCCGGGCACCCGCAGGGCACTGCGGAACAACGTCCATTGCACGCCATAGCGGTGACCTTCGGCATCCTTGAGGTTGGCGGTGATGTACCACCACTCGATTCGATAGTCGCGATGGGCGCCGTGGTCGCGGGGAAACTCCAGCGTCTGCCCCGGTACGACCTGGGCGAAATCGGTGGCGCTCGCGCCCAGGCCGGCGAAGCCTTGCTCTTGAGGCGCTGGCGATTGATCGCAGCCGACCACCAGCAAGCCGAGCAGCAATACGAACAAGCCCCTAGCGTTCATTGGCAAACGTCCTCAACAAAACCACCGGGCTGACCCGCAGCAACTTCCACAACGGCCAGGCGGCCGCCACCAGGGTCACCACCAGCGCCAGCAGCGACAGGTGCAGCAACTGCCAGGGGAAGACGATCAGCGGCAAGCGCCAGCCGAAGGCCTGCACGTTCACCACCGCCACCAGGCACCAGGCCAATGCCAGCCCCAGGGGAATTGCCAGCAACAGCGTCAACGAGCCCAACAGCAGGGTCTGCCCCAGGCTCAACAGCAGCAACTGGCGACGGCCCACGCCCAAGGCCCACAGCGGTGCCAATTGCCCCAGGCGGCTTTCGCTCAGGCTCAGCAGGCTGATGAACAACGCGACACCAGCCACGCCCAGGGTCAGGCTGTTCAGGGCCGTGGTCGCGGCGAAGGTGCGTTCGAAGACCTTGCCGGCGGTGTCCTTGAGTTCGTCCTGGTCGATCAGGTGCGCCTCGTCGAGATGAAAGCCCTGCCGCAGGGCCTGCTTGAGCGGCGCCACCGCCTCGGGGGCGGTCAGCAGGCTGTAGCGGGTCGGCCGCAGTTGCGGCCAATGAGCCTGCAGCGTCCGCCCTTCCAGCAGCAGGTGGCCCTTGGGGTTGCCGTAGTCGGCATACACCCCGAGCACCGGCAGCGACCAGTCGCCCATCGGGGTCGGCACCACCAGCGGCTTACCGAGTTCGAGCTGCAGATGGCGCGCCAATTGCTCGCTGACCATCACGCCCTCACCCGCCGACCAGCGCTGCCAGGCCTCATCGATGGACTCCAGCAGCGGCCAGTGCTGACGATAGCTCGGCACATCCGGTATGCCGCGTACCTGGGTCGGCCAGCCCCGCAGGCTGATCTCGGTGTCCCAACCCGGCAGCACCGCCTGGACATCGTTGCGCGCGGCCAGCCAGGGTTCCAGTTGCACGTCCTGCCCGGGGTCCTGGGTGATGATGTACAACTGGGCGAACAGACGCTGGTCGAGCCAGCCGTTGAAGGTCTGGCGAAAACCCGAGGTCATGCTGCCCACACCGATGTTCGCGGCCAGGGCCAGCAACAAGGCCATCAGCGCCAGGCTCAGGGCCGGCAATTGCTGACGGCTGTCGGCGATGAACCACTGGCTCAACGGTCGACGGCAAACCGGCAACAGGCCGCTCAGCAGCACATTCAGGCACACCGGCAGCAGCAGCGCCGCCGCAATCAGCAACGCCGCCATCAGCGCAAAACCGCTGGCCAGGCCGTTCCCCCAGATGATGCAGGCCGCTACCACCAGCGCCAGTGCGGCCGCCAGCCAGAACTGCTGGCGCAGGCGCCGGGCCTGGGCCGCCCGCCAGGCTTCGGCCTGGGCCAACGCCAGCAACGGTAGCCTCGCAGCCCGCCAGACACTGCCGGCACCGGCCAGCAAGGCGCCGCCCACGGACAGCCCCAATCCCGCCAGCCAGTCGCTGGCCGGCAGGTTCAGGCTGCCGGCCACTTGCGCGCCATAAAGCCCGCGCAGGCTGGCCGCCACGTCCGGCAACAACAGGCTCGCCAGTCCGTAGCCGCTGACGACGCCAAACACGCCGCCCACCAGGGCAAAGCCCAGCAGCTCGACCGTCAACGCGCTCAGCAGGCAACGGGCGCTGACCCCACAGGAACGCAAGGTGCGCAACAGGCCACGCCGCTGCTCCAAGGCCAGGCCGATCGCACCGTGGACGATGAACAGCCCGACGATGAACGCCAGGAAGCCCAGGGCGCTGAGGTTGAGATGAAAGCTCTCGGTCAGGTGCGCCAGATCGCTCTCGTCGCCCGGAGCCCGCAGGCGCAGGCGATTGCCCAGGTCGGGCGGCAACTGCGGCTCGGCGCGGGCGAAATCGGTTGCCAGCAACAGTTGTGACAACTGCCCCGGTGCACCGAGCAACTGCTGGGCGGCACCGATATCCATCAGCAGCAGGCCGGGCGGCAGTTGTGGACGCAGGGCCAGCGGCGGCAGCAACTGCCCATCCGGACTGCGTGGCCGATCACCGACCTTCAGCCCCAGGCGCTGCAAGGTGTCGGCCGCCACCCAGGTCTGCCCCGGCACCCCGATGAACGCCAGCAACTGCTGGCTGTCCACGGACTGCCCGGCCAGGGTGCTGCCGCGCGGCAGGCTGACCGGATCGATGCCCAACACCCGCAGGCGCTGGGTGTGCCCTGGCTGGCGCGGATCATCCAGCTCCAGGTGTCCCTGCAACAACGGCGAAACCGGCCACCCCGCCAAACGCAACTGGACAAACACCTGCTGCTCGAAATGCCCGCCATCGCGACTGACCAGGCGATAAGGTGCGGCACCACCGATCAGTTGGCTGGCCCGCGCATAGCTGTCCCGGGCCTGACTGTTGAGCGCCTGCACGCCGATCAGCAAGGCGGTGGCCAGCCACAATCCGGCCAGGACGCTGGCCAGTTGCACGCGATGGCGCCACCAGTGGCTGAGCAGCGCACGCACGGTCCAGTAGAATGTCCTCATGACTCGCTCAGCCGGCCATTGTGCAACCGCACGCGACGTTGCAGGCGGCTGGCCATGCGCTCGCTGTGGGTGACCATCAACAGGCTGGTGGCATTGTCGGCGAGCAGGTCGAGCAGCACGTCCAGCACTTCGTCGCTGGTGCTCTCGTCGAGGCTGCCGGTGGGTTCGTCGGCCAGAATCAAGGGCGGACGCGCCGCCAGTGCGCGCCCCAGGGCCACCCGCTGCTGCTGGCCGCCGGAGAGCTGTTCGGGGTAACGGGACAGGGTCTGCCCAAGCCCAAGGCGCTCGACCAGCCGGTTTTCCCAGTGCCGGTCGTAACGCCCGGCCAACCGCGCCTGGAACGCCAGGTTGTCCGCCACCGTCAGACTGGGAATCAGGTTGAACTGCTGGAAGATCAGACCGATCTCCTGGCGGCGCCAATTGGCCAGTTGCACTTCACCCAGTTGGCAGAGGTCACGCCCGGCGACCTCGATCGAGCCGCTGTCGGCGCTGTCCAGGCCGGCCACCAGATGCAGCAGGGTGCTCTTGCCACTGCCCGATTCCCCCATCAGGGCCAGGCTCGCGCCCTGCTCCAGCTCCAGATCCACGCCCTGCAACACGGCCAAAGGCCCCTGGGCCGTGGCGTAGGCCTTGCTCAACCGGCGAATACGCAACATCGACAACCTCATCCCGAGACAAGCCCGACCGGCGCAGCGCCAGGCCGGGCTTTACGATGTCAGCCGTTATAGGGCATCACGGGCTTTTTTGCACCCACGTTCGATCCCGGAAGTTGGCTTTCAACGCTTACGGGCTATCAACGCAGATGCCCTGCAACAGTCCCACGACCACCTCCTCGCAACGCCCTGAGCGGGTTGACGCCGGTGTGCTCACGCCCTGTTGATCAAGGCAAACAACTGGGTCACGGTCTGGCGGATCGGCCCTGAATTGTCCAGCCGCACCAACGACGAATCCTCTTCGGCACCGAGGGTGAATGCCGCATTGCGCGCCAACCGTGCCTCGATCTCCGCCAGCGACTCGCGGCGCCGCTCCAGGAGCCGTTCGCGCAACACGGCCTGATCCACGCCCAGCAGCACCGCCAACAGATCGGGATAACGTTTGCGGGCCTGGGGCAGGTAGCCGCGGGAACCGTTGACCAACACGTCCAGGCCATCGGACAGCCACTGGTCGATTTCAGCGGGGATACCATAGCTCAGGCCGTTGGCTTCCCAGCTCATGGCAAAGGCACCCTGCTCGCGCATCGCCGCGAACTGCTCGGCGCTGACCCCGTGGGCCGCCTCGCCCACCGCCTCGGCGGAACGGGTGATGACCCGCCGAACGATCCGACAGCCGCGCTGCGCCAGGGACTCGCGGGCGGCATCGAGCAGGCTGTCCTTGCCGGAGCCCGAAGGCCCGATGAGATAGATCAACCTGCCCGCCATCACCACACCCTCTGTACGTGTCGCCAAGCCTGGAATATCGGCTGGCCGGATCAATAATCGCCGCAAAGAATATCCAATCAGCAGGGTTTTTCCAGTGGCACGATCAGGTTGTTTGTACGCGCTTGAGCCATCGCCACCACACCGCCACTCCGATGAGTGCACTCGCCAGGCTAAGTGCCAGCACCACCCCACGAGTTCCCAGCGGCGCGGCCAGCACCCCGACCAGCAAGCCTGCCAGGGGCTGCGACAGGTTGTTCAGCAAGGTGATCACGCCGACAGTCTTGCCGAAATCCTGCATTGGGATGACCCGTTGGCGGACGCTGCGCATGTACACGTTGAACATCTTGTCGAAACCGACCACCAGCAGGAAACCCGGCACATACCCGCCAATCGACGGGCTGGCGCCGCTGATCAAACCACCGAGCAGGATCAGCGAATAGGACAAGCCGCCCAGCAGCCGCAATGACAGGTTGATCCGCGCCAGCAGAAACAGGATGGCGATGGTCACTGCGGCACCGACCGCCTGCAGCCCGGCATAGTCATCCTTGCCCTGCTCGTGAACGCCGACCACCAGGGCGGCGGAAGTGGCCAGGGTCACGCCGACGATCAGGTTGACCCCGACCGCCAGGCAGATGATTTTCTGCAGCTCGGCCAGCGTGCCGATATGCCCGAGCGCCGTGCGCAAGGGTTGCAGCCAGGACCCCGGCGGCTGTTCGAAGGTGGGAAGCATGACAGCGCTGCTGCGTTTCCAGGCCAGCATCGCCAGGTCGGCCAGCACGAACAGCCCGGCGATCCCCAGCACCACCCACGGCCAGGCCATGGCTTCCAGCAGCAGTGCGGCCAGCAACGGGCCGAGCACCAGGCCGCTCTGGTCGGCGATCTGCGAATAGGACAGGGTCCGGGTGTAGCTGTAGCGCGCGAAGACGTGGGGTAGCAGCACTTCCCGGGCCATGATGCCCTGGGTGGTCAGTACCCCGCACAGTGCCGACAGCAGCACCAGCCAGTAGATCCCGTCGAACAGCCCATGACCGGCCACCGCCAGCACACAGCCGGCAGCCCGGCAGGCCTGGCTCAGGTGCAGGATACGCACCGGCGAAAAGCGGTCGCACAAGGCGCCGCAGATCGGGAAAGCCAGAAAGCGTGGCAGCGCCTCGGCAAAGAACGCCAATCCCGCCCAGGAAGCGCTGTTGGTGGTCTGGAACACCAACAGCGGAACGATGAACAAGAGGATCTGGTCAGCCAGCCTCGAAAGAAACAGCGACGCGAAAAACGCCAGGTAATCCCTGCCCATCCCCTTCCTCATCCTGGTCCCTGTGGGAGCTGGCTTGCCAGCGAACCGTCGTAGGCGGCCATCCCCCGCTATCTCTTAAACCCCGCTACGCGCCACCAACCGTGAAAAACTCGCCAGGCAAGCCGCGGCCGCAAACCCCGCCCCGATATACAGAGCCAGAACCGGCCCCTCGTGACTCGATATGCCGAAACTCAACGCCACCAGCGCCGCCCCGGTCGACTGACCGATCAAGCGCGCCGTGGCGATCGTCCCGCTGGCCCCGCTGCTGCGTTCGCGCGGTGCGCTGGTCAGCAGGGCCTTCTGGTTCGGCGACTGGAAGAAGCCGAAACCCAACCCGCAGATGATCATGCGGATGCCGATCTCCAATGCACTCGGATCACTGGGCAGCAGGGCCAAGGACAGCATGCCCAGCGACAGCACGGCCAGGCCGATGCCCCCAAGCAACCCAGGCGGGTAGCGGTCCGACAGGCGCCCGGCAAAGGGGGCGATCAACGCCACCACCACCGACCAGGGCGTCATCAGGTAGCCGGTCTGCACCGGGTCGCGACCCAGCACCGTCTCGAAAAAGAACGGCAAGGAGACGAACGCCAGGCCCTGGGTGGCAAACGAGCAGAAAGCCGTCAGGGCTGACAAGGCAAACATCGGCCGCTTGAGCAGATCGAGGGGAAACATCGGCGCCGGATGCCCGGCCTCCCGGCGAATCATCAGGTAGCCGGCACAGACACACACCAACAGCGCCAGGCCGATCGCCGTCGCCCCGGCGAACTGGGCGCCCTCGCCCAAGGCATAGATCAGCGAACCGAAGGTCAGCGCGCTCAGGCCCGCCGTGCCCCAGGCGAAACGTTGGCCGTTGGGCGGCGTATGCGGCAACGAAGGCACCGCCATCGCCAGCGCAATCAACCCGATGGGAATATTCACCCCGAACAGCCAGGGCCAGTCGGCCACCGACAGGATCAGCGACGCCACGGTCGGCCCGGCGGCGAACGAGATGCCCACCACCAGCGCATTGAGCCCCATGCCCTTGCCGAGCCTTTCCGGCGGGAACAGGCTGAAGATCAGCGCCGCATTGACACTCATGATCGCGCTGCCGCCAATGCCCTGCAGCACCCGGGCGAGCGTCAGCTGGGTCAAGGTGGTCGACAGCGCGCACAACGCCGAAGCCACGGTGAACAGCACCAGGCCGAACAGGTAGATCCTGCGGTGCCCAAGCACCCCGCCGAGGGAGGCGAAGGCCAGAATGGTTGCCACGGCCGCCAGTTGATAGGCGTTGATGATCCATACCGAGGCCGCCGGCGTGGTATGCAGGCTGGTGGAAATCGCCGGCAATGCCGTATTGGCAATGGCGGTGTCCAACGATGACAGACCGATGGCGATCAGGATCGCCAACATGCCGCTGGCCTGACGTGACAGGCGCAGCCCGAAAACTCCCGATGAACCGCTGATCGCACACCCCCGAAGCCCGCTCTATCCTGCGGATCATAGCGTTTTGCTCAATATCCGTGAGCCGATCTTGCTGAACGTCGACTGTACGAACTCACATCAGGCTTCGCCCTGTCCTGCCGCTCAGGGTGATCGCCTGATCCTGCTTGATAAACTAGCGCTTTCTGGGATAACTCCCAACCCAAGGTTGGCAGTGATCCACAGCATGCATCAATCCATTCTAAAAATGCACTTATCAAATCGATAAGGCTGCTCCAGTATCGCCCTCAATAAAAATCTGCACCCGATGCAGGCCATAAAAATGCTGGAGATCTAACGATGCACGCCACACCACCCACCGCCAGTTCCGCCCGTGCCAAGGCGGGCGCGGTATTCCGTGTCACCTCGGGCAACTTCCTCGAGCAGTTCGACTTCTTCCTCTTCGGCTTCTACGCCACCTACATCGCTGCCGCCTTCTTTCCTGCCAGCAGTGAGTTCGCCTCGCTGATGATGACCTTCGCGGTCTTCGGTGCCGGCTTCCTGATGCGCCCGCTGGGCGCGGTGATCCTCGGTGCCTATATCGACGAGGTCGGTCGGCGCAAGGGCCTGATCGTCACCCTGTCGATCATGGCCAGCGGCACCATCCTGATCGTGCTGGTCCCCGGCTACGAGAGCATCGGCCTGCTGGCCCCGGCCCTGGTCCTGCTCGGGCGTCTGCTGCAAGGGTTTTCCGCCGGCGCGGAGCTGGGCGGGGTCTCGGTCTATCTGGCGGAAATCGCCACGCCGGGGCGCAAGGGTTTCTACGTTGCCTGGCAGTCCTGCAGCCAGCAGGTCGCCGTGGTGGTCGCCGCCGCCCTGGGTTATGGCCTGAACCAGTGGATGGCCGCCAGCGCCGTGGCCGATTGGGGCTGGCGCATTCCGTTCATGCTCGGTTGCCTGATCGTGCCGTTCATCTTCTTCCTGCGCCGCAACCTGGCGGAAACCGAGGAGTTCGCCCAGCGCAAGCGTCGCCCGGGCATGCGTGAGGTGCTCAACACCCTGGCGCAGAACTGGGTCACGGTGATCGCCGGGATGCTGATGGTCGCGCTGACCACCACCGCCTTCTACCTGATCACCGTCTACGCACCGACCTTCGGCAAGACCGTGCTGCACCTGAGCACCGCCGACAGCCTGCTGGTGACCCTGCTGGTCGGTATCTCGAACTTCTGCTGGCTGCCCCTGGGCGGTGCCCTCTCCGACCGTATCGGCCGCCGTCCGGTGCTGCTGGCCATGGCCGGGCTGACCCTGGCCACGGCCTATCCGGCGCTGTCGCTGCTGGTCAAGGCGCCGAGCTTCAGCAGCATGCTGCTGGTACTGCTGTGGCTGTCGTTCCTCTATGGCATGTACAACGGCGCGATGATTGCCGCGCTGACCGAGATCATGCCGGCGGAAGTCCGCGTGGCCGGTTTCTCCCTGGCCTACAGCCTGGCGACCGCGGTGTTCGGCGGCTTCACCCCGGCGATTTCCACGGCGCTGATCGAATACAGCGGTGACAAGGCCGCGCCGGGTTACTGGATGAGCCTGGCGGCGATCTGTGCGCTGTGTGCGACGCTGTTCCTGTATCGCAAGGCAAACATGCAGTTGCGCCCGGCCATGTAAGCCGGTGACACCGCACTCTCCTTTATGGGAATCGGCTCGCTGGCGATAGCGCTCTCGATGGCTGCTACCCCCAGCCGGATGCCCGGCTACGACGGATCGTCGGAACGCCGTCCGCAGCCAGCCGGTTCCCACAAGAGCAGAACCCCGTTTACCCTTCCAATAAGAGACATGTGATGAAAGCACTCTTTCTGAAACTCGCCCTGATCGGCAGCATGGCCCTGGGCAGCGTTGCCCAGGCCGAGGAAATCCGCGTGATGACCTCCGGTGGCTTCACCGCCGCCTACAAGATTCTCGGCCCGAAATTCGCCGCCGAAACCGGCAATACCCTCGACACCGCGCTCGGCCCGTCCATGGGCAAGGCCCCGGAGGCGATTCCCAATCGACTGGCGCGCGGCGAGAAGGCCGATGTGGTGATCATGGTCGGCTACGCCCTCGACGAACTGATCAAGCAAGGCAAGGTCGTGCCCACATCGCGGGTCGAACTGGCCGACTCGCGGATCGGCCTGGTGGTCCGTGAAGGCAGCGCCAAGCCGGCCATCGGTACCGAGCAGGAATTGAAGGACACCCTGCTCAAGGCCAAGTCCGTGGCCTACTCCGATAGCGCCAGCGGCGTGTACATCCAGGAACAGTTGTTCAAGCGCCTGGGTATCGAGGCGCAACTCAAGCCCAAGGCGAGCATGGTACCGAAGATCCCGGTGGCCTCGGTGGTGGCGAGCGGCGAATACCAGTTGGGCTTCCAGCAGGTCAGCGAGCTGCTGCCGGTACCCGGGGTGACCTATGTCGGCAAGATTCCGGAGTCGGTGCAATCGGTGACCCGTTTCGCCGCCGGTATTCCGGTAGGCGCGCAGCACCCGGAACAGGCCAAGGCGCTGCTCCAGTACCTGGCCGCACCAGCCGCCCAGGAAACGGTCCGGGCCACGGGGCTGGATTCCGTCACTCGGTGACATCCCCTACCCCAGCGGCTGCTTCATCTCCACGATCAGCCGCTCCAGCTCCAGGGCCGCGGGAGTCAACACCCGGCCCCGGCGCTTGAGCAACCCCACCTTGCGCACCACTTCGGGCTCGATCAGCGGCACGCTGGTCAGGCTCGGATGCTCCGGTCCCGGCATCGCCATGGTCGGCACCGCCGCCACACCCAACCCCGCTTCCACCAGGCCGATCATGGTCGTGACATGCCGGGTCTCGCACACTCCCGGCTTCTCGGGCGTGATACGAATCAGCGCCTGGTCGAGCAGGAAACGGTTGCCCGAGGTCTTGTCGAGACTGATGTAGTCCTGCTGGTACAACTCCCTCCAGCTCACACTGGCCCGCTGCGCCAACGGATGGTCACGACGGCAGGCCACCACGTAGCGCTCCTCCACCAGCAGTTCGAACTCGATTTCCGGCTGCAGATTGCCCGTGAAGCTCAGGCCGAAGTCCGCCTCGCCGCTGAGCACCGCCGCATGCACGTCGTTGGCGCTGGAATCGAGCACCTTGATCCGAATTTTCGGGTACTGCCGGTGATAGTGGGCAATCACCTTGGGCATGAAGTAATAGGCGGCTGAAGGCACACAAGCCACGGTGACATGCCCCAGCCGGGTCGAGGCGACATCGGTGATGCCCAGCAGCGCCACATCCAGGTCATCCAGCAGGCGCTCCACCGTTGGCGCGAAGGCGCGGCCGACCTGGGTCAGGCTGACCCGCCGCGTGGTGCGTTCGAATAGCCGCACACCCAGGGCTTCCTCGAGCTTTTCCACCCGCCGGCTCAACGCGGGCTGGGAAATGTTGATGGCCTGGGCCGCCTTGCGGAAGCTGCCCTGCTCGACCACCGCGCGAAAGGCCTGCAGGTCGTTCAAGTCGAAGTTGATGGCCACGGCGTACACTCATCGGAAACAGATTGATCAGTGTAACGCATGGATCAGCCAGATAGATGCAGCCAGTGAAGCAACGTCATGCCTGAGTCGCCGCAAGCAACGGCGGCATCGGGCAATCGAGGATATCGGCCACTGCCCGCATCAGCTCAGCCTCGGTCGCGGTGACCTGGCCGTCATGCCCGATGCAACGGGCCATGGCCTTGAGCAGTTGCGGCTTCTGCAACGGCAACAGGCCGGCCAGGCGCCGCAGGGCCGCCTCCAGCGCTTTCAGATCGCCCTCGGCCCTGAATGCCGGTACCACGAAAACCAGCTCGGCGCAGCCATGGGCGAACGCCTGGCCGGCTCGCCGCGGGTCGGCCTGCCCGGCCAGGGCCAGGAACGACAGCAGCAGCGCCACGTCATCGGCCAGCGCCTCCAGGCGATACTTGCCGGGCATCGAGCGCAGACCTTCGACATTACGCTCGACGATCCGCAGCAAGGTCCACTCCAGCAGTTCGACCCGATCATCGGCGCGGATCAGCAAGGCCATGCAGCGCTTCACCGCGGCGAACTGGTCCTTGCCCAGTTGCTTGAGCGCCGGGATCGCCAGATCGACCAGAGCCAGTCGTTGGCCCTCGGGTACCTCGCGCAGTGGCGCGCGCAGCGCTTCCAGGCGCTCGGCCAGGGGCGCTTGCAGGTGCGGACGCAACCGTTCCAGTTGCTGTTGCCGCAGGACGTCCACCGAATCGAGCAACAGACCGTAGACCAGCGCCTGGGCGCCTTCCGTGTCATGGGCCGCCTGGATCAGGGTCGCGGGCAAGGCCTGCAGGGTCTGCCGGGCGTCCTGCAGATGCGCCAGACCAGGGTCGCCGATGGCGGCGATGGACTGGGCAACCGCCGCCTCGGCAAAGGCCGTGGCTACGGTCGGGCGAGCGGATGGCTGGGATGGCGCAGCCCGCTCTTCGGCAGCGAGATCCGAATGTTTCACCGACGGGTACCGACCATCCCATCCCGGTTCGATCCGGCGAATGCGCTCCTCCAGCGGCGGGTGAGTGGCGAACAGGCCGTCGATGGCCGACTTGATCCCGGCACTGAAATACAGGTGGCTGAACTCGGCGGCATTCGCCGCGCGCAACTGCGAACCGGCCGCGTGACCACCGATCTTCTTCAGAGCTCCGCCAATGCTGTCGGGATTGCGGGTGAACTGAACCGCCGAGGCATCGGCGAGGAATTCGCGCTGGCGGCTGACCGCGGCCTTGATCAGGTTGCCGAAAAACGTGCCGGCATAACCGAGAATCAGCAGGGTCAGACCAACGACCACCTTGAACAGCTCGCTCTTGTTGTCATTCGAAGACGAGGAACGACGCGACGAGCCGGTATCGCTGCGCAATACCCAGTGCCCGATCAGGCCGATCAGCAGGATGCCGTGGAGCAAGGCGATCAGCCGCATGTTCAGGCGCATGTCGCCGTTGTAGATATGGCTGAACTCGTGGGCGATCACGCCCTGCAGCTCATCGCGATCGAGCAGGCTCATCGCCCCGCGGGTCACGCCGATCACCGCATCCTTGGGGTTCAGGCCGGCGGCGAAGGCATTGATACTGTCATCCTCCAGCACATACACCGACGGCACCGGCGCACCGCAAGCCAGGGCCATTTCCTCGACCACATTGAGCAGGCGCTTTTCATGGAAGTCCTGGGGATCCAGATTGATCAGCCGCCCGCCGAGGCTTTCGGCAACCCGCTTGCCACCGGCATTCAACTGCACACGCTTGTACAGCGAGCCGAACAGCACCACGCCGATCACCACCACCGCCACGGCACCGACCAGTGTCAGGTCGAGCACCGGCGTCACGCTGCGTCGGCTTTCCGATTCGCCATAGAAATGCCAGATCAGCGCCAGTGCCAGGCTGGTCAGGGCGATCAGGCTGATGACCGCCAGGGCCATCAACAGGACCAGGCGCCCGGTGTGGCGGCGGGCGCGGTCCTGATGTTCAAAGAAATTCATGGGCCTTCCGTGGGGAGCAGGTTAGAACGACACCTTGGGTGCCGCCTGAATCTCGGCGCTGTCGGCGAACTCCAGCAGGCTGGCATCGGCAGCATGGCCGAAGGCCGCGGCGAAGAACACCGGCGGGAACGTCTGCTTGTAGGTGTTGTACTGCATCACCGCGTCGTTGAAGGCCTGGCGGGCGAAGGCCACCTTGTTTTCGGTGCTGCTCAGTTCTTCGCCGAGCTGCTGCATGTTCTGGGACGCCTTGAGGTCCGGGTAGGCTTCAAGGGTCACGTTCAGGCGGCCCAGGGCGCTGTTCAGCAGCCCCTCGGCGCTGCCCAACTGGGCCATGCTGCCGGCGTCGCCCGGTTTCGAGGCGGCGGCCTTGAGGCCGGTCACGGCCTGATTGCGGGCGTTGATCACCGCTTCGAGGGTACCGCGCTCATGAGCCATGTAACCCTTGGCGGTTTCCACGAGGTTGGGGATCAGGTCATGCCGGCGCTTGAGCTGGACCTCGATCTGGGCAAAGGCATTCTTGAAGCGATTACGCAGGGTCACCAGTTTGTTGTAGATGCCGATGACATAGAAGACCAGGAGGGCAATGATAGCCAGAAGGATCAGAATGAAGGTCATGCGACGTCCTTTTCTTCGACAGGAAAATGAGCGGCGATGTTAGCGCAAAATCTTCGGCAAGCGCAGAATTCGCCGCCTGCGGGCCAAGCGATCAAGGAGCGGGGACTCAAGGGACAGGTCCCACCTTGATCATCCGGCTCGAACAGGCGTGTCTCGAGCCACCTGCGACAAAACATCACACATCCGACGACTGTGCCGAAAATCGCACCGCGGTCTCTTCATTTGCGTGATCCTGCCCGCTAAGATTCGCGCCTGCGTTGCCAGCCCAGAACTCTTATAAAACCCCGCCTGCAACAAACGTCATTCCGTCTGTTCTCTGAGGTCATCATGTCCCCGCAATTATTGGCCACGGCGCTGGCACCGCTATTGGGCCTGTTCATCATCAGCATCAGCAGCGCACTGATGTCGTCCCTCACCACCCTGCGCCTGGACACACTGGGGTTCTCCGCCAGCATGATCGGCGTGGTGTCGTCGGCCTACTTCGTCGGCCTGACCCTGGGCTCGGTCTTCAACGAGCGGCTGATCGTGCGCATCGGCCACATTCGCGCCTACAGCTGTTTCGCCGCGGTGATCGCGGTGACCATCGCGCTGCAGGGCCTGAGCCACGACCCGTGGGCGTGGTCCGGCCTGCGCCTGATCGGCGGCTGGGCGCTCGTCGGCGTGTATCTGGTGGTGGAAAGCTGGTTGCTGCTGGTGGCCGAACCGAAGATCCGTGGGCGCCTGCTGGCGGTGTACATGATTGCGCTGTACGGCGCCGGCCTGATCGGCCAGATGAGCCTCGGCCCGGTCATGGGCGCCGGTGAAAGCGTGCCCTTCACCATCGCCGCCATGCTCGCCTCGCTGTCGCTGGTGCCGATCGCCATGATTCCGCGGGTCACCCCGCTGGTGGAACGCGCCGAGCCGCTGCCGGCCGGTCAACTGATCCGCATCACCCCGACCGGCGTGATGGGCTGCTTCGGCTCCGGCGTGATCATCGCCGCGGTGTACACCCTGCTGCCACTGTACCTGCAGAAGGTCGGGCTGAGCGTCACCGAAGTGGGCCACACCATGGCCGCGGTGATTTTCGGCGCCATGGTGCTGCAATACCCGGTCGGTCGCTGGTCCGACCGCAAGGACCGCCAGACCGTGCTGATCGTGCTGGCCGCCGCCTGCCTCGTGCTGTCGGCGATCACCCTGCTGCTGCCACCTTCCGGTTGGCCGATGCTGGTGGTGATGTTCCTGCTCGGCGGTGGCGTGTTCGCGGTGTACCCGGTGGCGGTCAGCCACGCGGCCGACAGTGCGCCGTCCGGTGCCCTGGTACGGATGATCCAGGGCCTGCTGCTGATCAACTCCCTCGGTTCGGCCGTCAGTCCCCTGGCCATTTCGCCGCTGATGGAATGGTCCGGCCCGTCCGGGCTGTTCTGGGCGTTCGCGGTGCTCAACCTGGGACTGGTGATGTTCTTCGTCTGGCGTCGCCGTGCGCACCCGGTGACGGTCGCCGCCGCGCCGTTCGCTGCCGCCACGCAGTACTCGGCCACCGGCGTCGAACTGCGCATGACCCAGGACCTGAACGACGCAGTACAGGCTCACGAGGCGGCGGAACAACCGACCCCGGCCCAATAAGCCGACTGATCGGACCCGCTACCCGCCCATGGGTAGACGGGGCGACCTCGCACAACGCCTTTTTCAGACCAGATGATGGTATTAAGGCGGACATCTTGTAGGTAACATCCTACGCAGATCCTCACAGCTGCGAGTCGCCAATGCCAGGGAATGCTCCGTTCGAACAACCACGGTGGGCGCGCGATCTGTTGCGCTTCCTGCCGCTGAAAAGCCAATTTGTCCTGTCGGGGAATATCCGCGACCTGCAAGCCTGTGAGGTGACGCCCGGCACCGTCACGGCGCAGAGTTTCAACCAGACGCTGTGCGATCTGCTGCTGACCAGTGGCCATGCCCAAGTGCTTGCCTGGGACCCCGTCGCCGGTTTCCGTATGCTCGGGCGCCCCGGCAGCGACCCGGCCGCCGGGCATGCCCTGCTCACCGAACTGGGGCTCACCCCGGTGGACGGCGTTGCCCCAGCGGGGATCGACCTGCTGGGGGTTACCCTGCAACGCCTGGTCAATCGCCCGGGTGAACCGATCGCCCTGATCGTCGATTTCGCTTCCCGCCTGGTCGTGCGCAACGATTCGCTGAGCGCGGCCGAACACCAGTTGTTCACCCAGGCGCTGGTACTCTCGCACCAGACCCGCAGCCGCCCGGCCGGAGAGCAGCGCAAGCCGTTCTTCAACAGCGTGCTGTGGGTGGTGGAAAAGGAAGGCGACCTGCCCGACTGGCTGCTGGTCGACAACCCGCGCCTGCGCCACATTCCGGTATCAAAACCCGACCAGATCGCCCGCCGCGCCCTCGCCCCTGCGCTGCTCAAGGGGCTGACGAGCAAGAACGAGGCCGGCGAGCAGGAGCGGCAGGCGG
>NZ_AQOH01000294.1 GCF_000364705.1 Pseudomonas fuscovaginae SE-1
GAGGGCCTGCTGCTGCTCGACCTGAGCGCCATCGCCCAACTGGCCCGGGTCGAAGAGGTGCCGATGGAACGCATCACCGATGCCGTGCGCCGCTACAAGGTCGGGGTCACCGAGGACCCCTGGCTGAAGATCGACCGGCAGCGCATCCGCCAGGCCGATGAGATCGTGCGGCGGCGCGTCAAGGGGCAGACCCACGCCGTGACCCACATGCTCGACATCGTCAAGCGCGCCATAACCGGCGTCGGCGCCAGCCGCAAGGGCAACCGCCCGCGGGGCGTGGCGTTTCTCGCCGGGCCCACCGGGGTCGGCAAGACAGAGCTGGCGAAGACCATCACCAGCCTGCTGTTCGGCGACGAAAGCGCGTACATCCGCTTCGACATGTCGGAGTTCAGTGCCGAACATGCCGACCAGCGTCTGATCGGCGCGCCACCGGGCTACGTCGGCTATGACGTCGGCGGTGAGCTGACCAATGCCATCCGTGAAAAGCCCTTCAGCGTGGTGCTGTTCGACGAGATCGAGAAGGCCCACCCGCGCATCCTCGACAAGTTCCTGCAAATCCTCGACGACGGCGTCCTGACCTCCGGCCGTGGCGATCGGGTGTATTTCTCCGAGGCGCTGATCGTGTTCACCTCCAACCTGGGCATCTACCGCCAGGGGGAGAATGGCGAACGGGCCGCCAACGTGCTGCCGGGCGAACCCTACGAAACAGTGCGCGACAAGGTCCACGGCGAGATCGACCGCTACTTCAAGCGGGTGCTCAACCGCCCGGAAATCCTCAACCGCATCGGTGAGAACATCATCGTCTTCGACTTCATCCGCGAGGATGTCGCCGAGCAGATCTTCACCCAGATGGTCGAGAGCACCTTCGCCGACCTGCGCGACCGGCAACTGACCATCGAACTGGCTCCAGCCGCTCGCCAGACCTTGCACGAGCTGTGTCTGCGCGACCTGTCCAATGGTGGCCGCGGCATCCGCAACCAGTTGGAGGCGCGCCTGCTCAACCCCTTGTCCAGGACACTGTTCGACCAGGATGCGCAGCCGGGCCAGGCGTTCCTGATTACCGAACTGGACGCCGCCGGCCTGAACCTGGAACGTCGCTGAACATGGAGCTGAGCCTGTCGCGGGTGCATTTTCCGGTTACCACCCTGGGGCCGGGGCAGCGCCTGGGTATCTGGTTCCAGGGCTGCAGCATCCGCTGCCCGGGCTGCATCTCCGCCGATACCTGGGGGCCTGGCCGCTGGCGGATCGAACTGCCCCGGCTGCTGGCGGACCTGCAGCCCTGGCTGGCCGAAGCCGAGGGCATCACCCTCTCCGGCGGCGAACCGTTCGATCAATTCGACGCACTGCTGGCCCTGCTCGGTGAACTGCGCCGCGTGAGTGACGTCGACATCCTGGTCTACAGCGGCTATTCGCTGGAGCAGCTCGAACCCAAGCTACGGCAGGCCCACGGCCTGATCGACGGACTGATCAGCGACCCCTACCGGCAGGACCAGCCACAATCGATGGCCTTGCGTGGCAGCGATAACCAGCGGCTGAGCCTGTTCACCGAACGGGGACATGCCCGCCTGGGTGCCTATGAACGACGTCTGACACCCCACGACAAGGCCCTGGACCTGATGTTCGACAACGATGGCAGCGTCTGGATGGCCGGTATTCCCCAGCGTGACGACCTGCTTCGGCTACGCGACTTGCTCCACGATCAAGGCCACCAACTGAAGTTGAGCGCCCAGGCCTCGCGGCCTCGCCAAGGGAAGTGATATCGATGATTCGTTTTTGCCCTAACTGCCAGTCCGAGCGCTCGCTCTCGGAGATTTTCTGCGAAGGCTCCGTCGGTGAGCACGCCTGCGGCTGGGACCTCTCCGGCGAGGCCATTCACCCCGTTGGCTGGCGACCACAGGCGGTTGTCACCGTGGACGAGCTGGCGCAGGCCGGTGGTGAAGTCGCACCGGCGCCTCTCACCGTCTTCTGCGAGAACGGTCATCCCATGGAGGCCGGTGACCTGATGTGCCTGGAATGTGGCAGCGGCCCGGCCAATCAGGACACCACCGCTTCCTCCAGCGACATCGAGGTGCCACCATCAGGGCCCGACAGTGCGACAATCGTCGATAGCTGGCACCTGCTGCGCCAGATCAGTCATACCGACGGTGTACGTGAGCGCTACATCGCCCGGCATCAGGAAAGCGAACAGCAGGCTGTACTGACCCTGTACCGGCCCGGTGCCGAACCGGACCCGGCCATCTACGACGTGATCCGCCGGCTGCCCCGCGAACACGTGCCGCAAATCCTCGCTACCGGCCGCTGGGATGAGCGGGCCTACGAAGTGATCGAAGAGCTGACCGGCGGCACCCTGGCCGACCTCGGCAACGTCGTCAGCGACGCGGCGGCGGTTCGTCATATCGTCAGCGAGCTGGGCCAGGCCCTGCATGCCTTCAACGAGGCCGGCCTGCGCCATCGCGACCTGCGTCCCGCCAGCCTGCTGGTGCGCAGCCGCGAGCCGCTGGACCTGGTGATCAGCGGCTTTGGCTCGGCGCGGCTGTCCGAGTTCGACCTGGATATCGTTTCCCCGCTGGAAACCAGTCGCTACATGGCCCCCGAAGCGATCGCCGGCGGCGTGGCCCCGGCCTCGGACTGGTGGAGCCTGGGCATGATCCTGCTCGAACAGTTGACCCGGGGCGCCTGCTTCGAAGGCATCAACCCCAAAGCCTTCCTCATTCATGTGCTCGCCAACGGCGTACCGATCCCCGACGATCTCGACCCGCAATTGAACCTGTTGCTGCGCGGCCTGCTGGCCCGTGACCGGCACCAGCGCTGGCAGTGGCCGCAGGTGCGGGATTGGCTCAATGGCGTTCCGGTGGAGGCGCCGGCCTCGTCATACAGCGAACGGGATGATGACGAAGGCGCGGCCATCACCCTGGGCAGCCAGCGCTTTCGCAAGCCGTCGGTGTTCGCCCTCGCCGCCGCACAGGCGGACAACTGGGCCCAGGCCCTCGACCATCTGCTGCGCGGGGTGCTCGTCACCTGGGCCGAACACATCGGCCTGGCGCCACGCCTGCTGGCCGGCCTGCGCCAGGTGACCCAGCACGAAGGTATCGAGGACGACTTCCGTCTGATGCTGGCCCTCAAACTGCTCAATGCCGAGATTCCGCTGATCCTTCGCGGCGACATCGTCACCCCGGGCTGGCTGCTCGAACACCCGCTCGAAGGCTACCGGCTGATCAGCGGCTCGCTGCCCGACCTGCTCGAACAGTTGCAGACCGAAAGCTGGCTGTCGCGGCTGAGCGTGCGTGCGCGGAATGTTCGCCAGCGGGCGCTGCACCAGCACATCGAAGTCGACGAGGAGCACCTGCGCATCTACCTGCTGTCGACCTCGCGCGCCCGGTTGGCCGCGCAATGGCAGGAGCGCCAGCGCCTGCTGCCGGACACCGAACACCCCGGCCTGCAGGCGCTGTCGGAACGCCGGGTGATCGCCGAGGAAGACCTGATTGTCCTGCTCAGTGCGAACATCGGCCAGTTCCGCTCGGCCACCGCGATCGTCGAGGAAGCTGCGGGCCTGGCCAGGGGCGCCGACGTTCGACTGTTTGATCCGGAGAACGCCAGCGCGCTGCTGGAACACCCCCGGCAGGAACTCTACCGCGCCGTCGACGAGCGCATCAGCGGCTTCGCCTGCAGTGGCGTGCCAGTGGTGGACGAGTGGGCGGAACAGTTCCGCCTGGAACGGCGCATGCCCCTGGCCAGGGCGCTGGTGCTGCTGGCGATTCCCGCCGAGCAGTGGCTGGAGCCGCAGAAACAGCAGTACGTCTCGCAGATCCTCGATTTCTTCGAGAAGAAGGTCGTCACCGCCGTGATGCGTGGCCCGCTGGTACGCATGAGCATCGGCAAGACCACCGCGCGGGTCGATCTCCAGGAACTGGACAGCGAACGCCGCCCCGCCGCCGCCCTGCTCGACCATCTGTTGCTACGCAACGCGCGCTCGGTGAGCCTTGACCCGGAAAGCTTCCTGGCCAACTCGCAACTGGAGTCACGGCTGCATGCATTGCAACGGCAAAGCTCGTTGTACAAGCGCGATACCGGTATCGACGGTTTGTACCTGGGGTTCCCGTTCCTGCTCAGCCGCGATGCCCGGGGCAACACCCGCCCGCGCATCGTGCCGTTGCTGCTATGGCCGGTGAAGCTGATTGTCGAGGTCGGCAGCCGCGCCCAGGTGGCATTGGCCTTTGACAGCGCGCGCGAGGAGGTCCGGCTCAACCCGGCGCTCGACAGCCTGCTCGGCCCCGAGGCCTGCAAGCAGTGGCGCAAGACCGCAGATGAGTTGCTGGGCCGCTCGGCGATCCGTACCGCCGATGTCATGGATGCCTTCGGCATGCTCGCCACGGCCCGGTCGCGTACGCTGGCCACGCTGCCGCCGACCAGCATCGACGTGGCACCGTACAAGGACGAACTGGCCTGTGCCGCCGTGCTGTTCCATGTCACCTTCATGGGCCAGGCCATCGGCGAGGATCTGCGCCAGCTCAAGTCGCTCTCGCCGGGCGGCACCGGCCTGGAAACCGCCTTGCGCCTCAAGGAGTCAGTCGAAGCCGAGGCAGGTGAAGCACCGCCCGAACTGCAACGGTTCTTCACCGTGGCCAGCGATCCCTCCCAGGAGGCGGCGGTACTGCGCGCCCGGCAAAGCCCGGGGTTGCTGATCGAAGGGCCACCCGGCACCGGCAAGAGCCAGACCATCGTCAACATGGTGGCCGACGCCATCGGCCGTCGGCGCAGCCTGCTGATCGTGTGCCAGAAGCACGCGGCCCTGGAGGTGGTGCACAAGCGCCTGGTCGCCGAGGGCCTGGGCCAGCGCATCGTCATGCTCAATGATGTCAACCGTGACCGCGAGCCGGTGATCCGCAGCATCCGTGAGCAACTGGAAGCCCTGTTCATCGACGGGGCCTGGGCGTCCGACTGGCAACGCCAGCGTGAGCGCATGGCCGCGCGCATCGAAACCCTGGAAGGCGAACTGGATCGTTTCCACCAGAGCCTGCACCGTCTCGACGAACTGACCGGTACCAGCTACCGCGGCCTGCTGGGCGAGCTGATCGAACTGGAACAAGGCAGCCCGCCCCTTGAATTCCCGGCGCTGCGCCAGCGCCTGGCGGTGCTGGATATCGCCAGCCTGACGCGCCTCGAGGAAAACTGTGCGCCGCTGATCCGTCTCTGGCTGCCGGCCCGGTTCGAAGGCAGTGCCCTGGCACAGTTGCAGCCTTTCGCTGCCGACCCGGCCACCTTGCAGGCTTTCAGCGAATGCCTGCAGGCGTTTGTCGCCGCGGAAGCGGCTCGCCAGGGCGTGCTGCAGGAACACCTGTCCAGTTTCGAAGTCGACGACCCGACGCCCTACCGGAACTGGATGGCCGGGCATGTCGAGGCCTTGCTGGGCCTGAAGGAAGAACAGCGCCTGCGGCTGGCCCGCTGGTTGCCGCTGTTCCGTCGCAGCGAAACGACCCAGGCCCTGCGCGGCGAAACCCTGCTCGTCGAGCTGGGTGATATCGAACAACGGCTGCGCCAGCTGGATCCCGCGCATTACCTGCCCGCCCACTCCCCGGCACTCACGGCTCTGACCGACAAGGAGCTGGAACGCTTGCGGGCGCAGACCGCCCAGGTGCTGAACGCCCACTCCTGGCTGGCCCGGATCAACCCGTTGCACCTGCTGCGGCGCAACCGTGTGCGGGCCTTCCTGCGCAGCCACGACGCACAGGCCGACGATACCCGCCTGCCGGCCCTGCTGGCCGCCGCCGAACTGGAAACCCGCACCCGCCCGCTGCATGCGGCCCTGAACGCCGTGCGCCAGGCATTGGGCCTGGAAGCGATTGCCCAGGACGTCCGGCTGGAGCTGGCGGGCCTGACCAGCCTGGATATCCGCCACCTGCGCGAGATCCAGGCGCTGGCCCAGGGTCTGGCGCTGGCACCGCGTGGCGAACAGGTCGATGCCGCGATTCTCACCGGCCAGAAGCAGAGCTTCGAGGCGCTGCTCAAGGACCTGGATGCCGCCCTCGTTCGCCAGGGTGCCAGGCGGCACAGCCTGGATCGGCTCAAGGCACTGGCCGACTGGGTCGACGAGAACCTGCGCCAGACGCTCGAACGGGCCATTGCCAGTAACGCAAGCAACCTGCTGGCCCTGACCCGGCTGCAGGACGACCTGCCCGCACTGGCGGCCTACCAGCGCTTTCGCGGACGGGTCGGACAACTCGGCCAGGCCGACCTCGAACTGCTCGCCCTGCTGCGCCAGATCCAGGACAAGCTCGATCAACTCCCCGACGACCAGCTCGAAAGCGCCGTACGCCGACTGCTCAACCGTGAAGCCCGACTGGGTTGGAAACATCGGATCGAACAGGCCAACCCGGAGCTGCTGTTCGGCCAGGACGAAGCCCGGGCGAAGATCGCCGGCCTGGCCGAGGCCGACATTCAGATGCGCCTGCTCAACCGCGAACTGCTCGGCAAGGGCGTCGACCCATCCCGCCTGGGCAGCCGCAAACAGTGGGAGGACGTCACCCGGCTGACCGGCAAGCGTTCGCGACGCCTGCGCGAATTCATCGAAATGGGCTCGGAACTGGGCCTGATGAGCCTGCGCCCGGTGTGGCTGATGAACCCCGACGTGGCCAGCCGCGTCCTGCCGCTCAAGGCTGGTCTGTTCGATATCGTGATCTATGACGAGGCCTCGCAGATGCCGGTGGAGTTCGCCTTGCCGACCCTTTTCCGGGGCCAGGTGACGGTCGTCAGCGGTGACGAGAAGCAGATGCCGCCAACGGCCTTCTTCTCAAGCCGGGTCGAGAGCGACGAGGCCGAACTGTTCGACGGCGACATGCCCGACGAGGACGCCGACGAAGAACAGCGCGAAGCCTTCGAGGACACCTGGAACCGTCGCGAGATCAAGGACTGCCCGGACCTGTTGCAACTGGCCCGCGGCGTGCTGCCCAGCACCACGCTGGAGATCCACTACCGCTCGGCCTACCGCGAGCTGATCGGCTTCTCCAACGCCTCGTTCTACGGCAATCGCCTGAGCGTGCCGGTACGTCATCCCCAAGCCAACATCCTGCGGATCAAGCCGCTGGAACTGATCCAGGTCGACGGCCTCTACCAGAACCAGAGCAATGCCCTGGAAGCCGAACGGGTGGTCGAGCATCTCGCCCAGCTGTGGCGCCAACCCTACGAGCAGCGCCCCTCCATCGGCGTGGTCACCTTCAACCGCAAGCAGGCCGACCTGATCGAGGAACATCTGGAGCGACGCGCCGAGGAAGACGAAGTGTTCCGCCAGGCCTATGCCCAGGAGCGCGAACGCCTGGAGGACGGCGAAGACATGTCGGTGTTCGTCAAGAACGTGGAGAACGTCCAGGGTGACGAGCGCGACATCATCGTTTTCTCCACCACCTTCGGTCGCAACGGCCAGGGCGCCTTCCGCCGCAGCTTTGGCGTCCTCGGGCAGAAAGGCGGCGAGCGGCGGCTGAACGTGGCCGTCACCCGTGCCCGCAGGAAGGTGGTGCTGATCACCTCGATGCCGATCGCCGACATCTCCGACATGCTCAACACCCATCGCGCGCCCAACAGCCCACGTGACTACCTGCAGGGCTACCTGGAATACGCCCGGAGCCTGTCGTCCGGCGAGTTCGCCAGCGGCAGCAGCCTGCTCAATCGCCTGCAGACCGACCGCAGCGAAGCCCGGCGCCGGCAGCAGCAACAGCGCGACGGCTTCATCGACACCGTCGGCCAATACATTCAGTCGCTGGGCTGGCAGGCCAGCAGCGCCAACGAGGGCGATGCCTTCGGCCTGGATTTCGCCATCGAGAACCCGGCCACCGGCCTCTATGCCATCGGCATCGAGTGCGACTCACCCTGCCATTCCCTGCTGAACCATGCCCGGGCCCGGGAAATCTGGCGACCATCGGTGCTGCACCGGGCCATCCCCAGCCTGCACCGGGTGTCGTCCCATGGCTGGTACCACGATGGCGACAATGAACGTGCACGGCTGCGCGCAGCCATCGAAAACGCCCTGCAACCGGCCCTCGCCCCCCAGCCGCCGACCCCGACAACCGCAACGGAGACCAGCGCATGAGTGGACCGAAAGTCGTCCGCATCGTCACCCGGGAAGAGATCCTGGCGATCTGTGAGGCCCACCTGCAGCGCTTGGCCAGGGCGCTTGAGCGCTGGCAGGAACAGGCCGGCAGGATCGGCGAACTGAGCGAAGCCGACAGGGCCGCGACCCAGGCCCGACATGAACGCCTGCGGGCGTTGCTGCAACAGGACCAACTGCGCGAACTGCAAAAGGCCGTGCCCATCGAAATCGACTTCCTGGAACGTGACCTGGAAGAGCGCGAGGAACGGGCGATTATCCGTGCGACGGAAAAACGCCAGCAACAGCGACGCGTCCATGAAAACGCGGCGACCCTGCTCAAGGCCCTGCGGGGCCGGCCCGGTCTGGTCACCGGCGACCTGTTGCAGCAAGTCAGCGAACTGGCCCAGGGTATCCGTCGTGAAGACGCTGACAGCCTGCTGGCCAAAGGGTTTGCCCTGCTGGCCACGGCGCCCGGACAGGAAGTCCTCGATGCAGAACAGCAGGCCCTCGCCCAGCGCCTCAAGAGCGACGCGCCCGCCCCCTCGCTGGCCGACTGGATCAACAGCCAGCCGCTCGACAGCTCACGGGATATACGCCTGCTGCGCATCGACCGACACATCGCCGAACTGCAACTGCTGCAAGGTGCACCAGCGGCCGAAGCCTTTGTCCTGCGACTGGAGAAGGCCGAAGCCGAGTCTCGTCCACAGACCCGCAACCTGCTGCTCGACAGCCTGGTCCTCGACCTGGCCCACGCCACGCGTCGCTACCAGGACCAACGCGCCCACTTCAATAAGTTGCAGGACCTCGCCGCCGAAGTGGCCGCCTTCCAGGACGCGGCCCACCAGTCGCTGCTGGAGCAGGTGGCCGGCTGCCAAGCAAGCCAGGGCCTGCAACAGGTGACCGAACTGATCGAACACTGCAAGGCCGTGATCGCGGCCCACCTGCAGGCACAGGCAGCCATCGCTCGGCGCCAGGCGGTCCTGCAAGGGCTGGCCAGCCTCGGCTACGAGACCCGCGAAGGCATGGAAACCGCCTGGGCCCGAAACGGTCGGGTGGTGCTGCGCAAGACCGCAACGCCTGGGTTCGGGGTCGAAGTGGGCGGCAAGGCCGACACCGGCCGTCTGCAAGTGCGCGCCGTGGCCATGACTCACGAGCGCGACAAGACCCGGGACCGTGACATCGAGACCATCTGGTGTGGTGAGTTCCAACGCCTGCAGGCGCTGCTCAAAAGCCAGGGCGGCGACCTGATCATCGAACAGGCCCTGGAGGTCGGCCAGGTCGAGCTCAAGGTGGTGGCAGTTGCCGAGCAGGAAGCCATCGAAGCAGCCAGGGCTACACTCGGCGTCCGGACATGAGCACTACGGCGACGGGGATTGCGGGACGCTCCCAGGCGTGACGACACGCTCAGGTGGTTCATCCGCCGGTTGCTCCTTCACCTCGATCGGCTCGATACCCCAGTCACCGTGCCGATACCAGTCCTCACCGAGCATCTCCGCAGGGTGCATGGTGCGGTCGGCCCCATTGCCGCAGGCCAGGGCCTGAGCTGCGCAGTAACGGTCGCACCCCCAGCAGATGCGCTCGGGATGCTTGGGGTTGAGCGCAAAGGGCTTGGCCATGTCATTCCTCGCCGGGCGAGTGGAAGTGAAGTTCAATCTATCGCGCCAGGAGCCTTCAAACCTTGATTTCAGTCAAGGACGCAACGGGCTTCATCCGCCAGAAGCTTGCTGCAGCCGACCGCGGCGTCCGCCACCCTGACAGCCGATTACGGCGCAACCTTGCCGCGAGGATCGTCGATGTGCTGCTTGGCAACGTCGTAGCGAATGCCCTCACGGTCGAGGATCCGCACCTCCCTGACCACCGTGGCGAGCGCGTGCAGGAAGGTTTCCGAGTGTTCGTGCCGCTCGTAGGCGGCCTCATCGGCCCAGCCCTCGGTCAGGTGGAAGGTGTTCGGATTGGTCAGGTCTTGGGCAAAGGCGTAGTAGATGCAGCCGGGCAGCTTCTGGGCCGCCAGCATTTCCGGAATCACCGCCTCGATGAAGGTCTGCCGGTCATCGGGGTGAACCCGGTAGTAGGCACTGACCAGGATCTGCGTCGGCAGGGTCTTGTCGTGGTCGGATGCAGCGTCTTTCTGAAAGGTTTGCATGGTCATTCTCCAGGTCTCGAAAAGGTGATCAGGCCGCGTCGTTGGGTGCGAAGGCAGTGGCGGCGGCAACGGTGTCCATCGACTCGCGCAGCAACTGGATCTTGCCGTCACGGGCCACCAGGCGGCCGGCGTAGGATTGGCGGTAGATACGCCCGGTGGCCGGCACCAGCGCTTCGACGTCGTACTCGGCGAAGGCCTGCTCGGGGGTGTCGATGAGAAAGCGCACGCGGCGGAACCTGAAGTCCGGGACCTTGCCCAGCAGCGAGGCGATGAACGTCTCGATCTGCTCTGGTCCCTCGACACGGTCGGTGATACCCAGCGATTTCAGGTAGGGAATTTCCAGGGCGCCGTCCCGGGCGAACAGTTCGGCGGCGGCGCGGGGGTTCTGGATGGAGTCCAGGTACATCTGGAGCAGTTGCACGGCGGTTTTCATCGCAAAAGTCCTCGAGTGGGCGATTCGTTTGCCGCCAGTGACGGGCGGCGACGAGATCAACCTTAACCAAGGCCCTGAGCAATCAAAATATCAAAGATGGAAAACAACCCTTTCAGTTTTGAAACATAAATCTCCACGACTCCCCTGCTCTACCGCGGCCAGCGCCAGGACGGTTCACTCAAATGCTCGGCGAAGAAATCCGAGAGCGCACGGATCTTCACCGGACGCGCACGGGCTGATGGAGTGACGAAATACAGACCACCACGGGTCATGCTCCACTCCGGCAGCAGGCGCACCAGCCGACCGTCCGCCAAATACTCGCTGGCAATGAACTCCGGCAATTCGGCGATCGCCAGGCCCTCCAGCAACACCGGAATCATCGCGTCGGAGTTGGTCACCCGCAGCGGGCCGCTGGGGACGACATCCTCCTCGGCACCGTTTTCATGGGTGAACCGCCAGATCTGGGTCCGCGCGCGGTAGGCGTAACTGAGGCACTTGCGATTGGCCAACTCGCGTGGATGCTGTGGCACGCCGTGCCGCTCCAGATAGGCCGGTGACGCCACCAGGAACTGGGTGACCGCACAGAGCCGCCGGGCGACCAGGGACGAATCCGGCAACGCGGCGATCCGCAAGGCGGCGTCGAAGCCGTCGGCAATCAGGTCCACCGAGGCATCGGACAGATGCAGATCCACCGACAGCTCCGGATAGCGGCGGATCAGTTCGGGCATCAGCGGTGCCACCCAGCGCAGGCCGAACGACATCGGGATGGCCAGGCGCACCTGCCCACGGGGCTGTACCGACAACTCCTGGGCCTCGCTCTCGACTTCCTCGGCCTGGCGATAGATGTCCCCGGCCTTGGCCGCCATGCTCAAGCCGAACTCGGTCAGCGACAACTGCCGCGAGGTGCGGTTGAACAATCGGCCACCCAGGCGCTCTTCCAGCCGGGCCACGGCCCGCGACACCGTCGGTACCGATACCCCCATGACCCGGGCGGCAGCGGCGAACGATCCTTCCTCAGCGACCTTGGCGAACATCGCCAGGCCTTCGAAATCGGGTAACTTGCTCATTTCATTTCTGCAACGATAGATTTCAGACAATTCTATTTTGAAAAACCAGGCGCGTCGATAAGCTTCTCCCATCGCAGCAAACAACCACTTGGAGAACCATCATGATCGGCAAACTTGAAGGCAAAATCGCAGTTGTCACCGGCGGCACCAGCGGCATCGGCCTGGCCACCGCCAAACGCTTCGCCCAGGAAGGCGCCCACGTCTACATCACCGGCCGCCGCCAGGCCGAACTGGACGCCGCCGTGGCCCTGGTCGGCAACGCCACCGGCGTGCGGGTCGACTCGACCCGCCTCGACCAGCTCGACGCGCTCTACCAGCGCATCCAGGCCGAGCGCGGCCAGATCGACGTACTGCTCGCCAACGCCGGCGGCGGTTCGATGCTGCCCCTGGGGCAGATCACCGAGGAACACTACGACGACACCTTCGACCGTAACGTCAAGGGCGTGCTGTTCACCGTGCAGAAGGCCCTGCCGCTGCTGGCGCGGAACGCCTCGGTGATCCTCACCGGCTCCACCGCCGCCAGCTCCGGCACCGCGGCCTTCAGCGTGTACGCCGCCTCCAAGGCTGCCGTGCGAGCCTTCGCCCGCAACTGGATCCTGGACCTCAAGGACCGCAATGTCCGCGTCAACACCATCAGTCCCGGTGCCACACGGACACCTGGCCTGGTCGACCTGGCAGGACCGGATGCCGCCCAGCAGCAAGGCCTGCTGGACTACCTCGCCTCGCAGATTCCGCAAGGGCGCGTGGGTGAACCGGAAGAGATCGCCAGTGCGGCGCTGTTTCTGGCTTCGAGCGACGCCAGCTTCGTCAACGGTATCGAACTGTTCGTCGACGGCGGACAGGCACAGATCTGACTTGAATCGAGGCCGCGGCCCGGCGGCCTCGTCACCCCAACGCCACAGGTACACACCCATGAATACCGCAAAAGTCGCCCTGCTGGGCCTCTCCCTTGCCGCGACCTCGATGACGCAGGCCGCCACGCCCGCCACAACGGCTGCCGCCCCTGAAGCGCTGCAGGTATCGGCCATCGACCACGTTGGCATGAACGTGCCCGACATAGACTCGGCGGTGAAACTCTTCACCGACCTGGTCGGCGCCAAGGTCATCTCGGACATTCGTCCGGGCACCATTCCGGCTGAATGGAAGAAACAGTTCCGCTGGAATCAGTCCAGCGAACTGGAGCGCTTCGTCATGCTGCAACTGGAAGGCGGTGCCAAGGTGGAGCTGTTCCAGTACAAGGGGCCGAAGATCAACCGCGTGCAACCCCATGAGGACGACATAGGCGCCACCCACTTCGCCCTGCGGACCAATGACATGGCACGCAGCCTGGCCGCGATCAAGGCCAGGGGCCTGAAGGTGCTGAACGAACCGATTACCAACCCCGATGGCGTGCAGTGGTTCTACTTCCTGACGCCGTGGGGCTCGCAGATCGAATGGGTGTCGCTGGCAACCAAGTGATCGACCTGTTCCCTTGTGCGGACCCGCCGTCGCCTGGGCCCGACAACAGTAGTCATACCGCCCATCAGAAACAGCGATGGTGGAATCTTCAAGAGTTCTATTACCCATTACGCTAAACAGTATCAGGAATCCTGATGCTACAAATACACATACTGTTTCAATGATTCTAGCGTCGTACACTCGCTCACATGCCAGGCAACAAACACTGGCTCCATAAATACAAGAAGCAAGTGGTGACACGATGAGCAGTCAAGTTTCATTCGAAGATCTTCCGCTGACCCGATTCCATCTACGAACGGTATTCAGCGGAACAGGAGGACAGTTCAGCGACGGATTCGTACTCGGTATTATCGGCATCGCCGTGAGCATGGCCGCCGGGCCCTTGCAGCTCAACGCCCTGTGGATGGGACTGCTGGGCGCCGCCTCATTGGCAGGTCTGTTTCTTGGCAGTTTGGTCGGCGGCCCACTCGCCGACAAGTTTGGTCGCCGCGGTATCTTCGCCTGGGACATGCTGCTGTTTGCGATTATCTCCGCTTCACAGTTCTTCGTAACTTCTCCTGAACAACTACTGGCACTGCGTTTATTACTCGGCCTGGTACTGGGCTTCGATTATGTCGTCAGTAAATCCCTGGTCACCGAGTTCGCCCCACGGCGTTACCGGGGTCGCCTGCTCAGTATTCTTGCCGCGGCCTGGGCCGCCGGTTATGTCGCCGCCTATCTGGTCGGTTTCGCGGTACGAGATACCGGCCCCGATGCCTGGCGCCTGATGCTCGCCCTCAGTGGCGTGCCCGCCCTGCTGATTCTCCCGCTACGCCTGGGTGTACCGGAGTCGCCGATCTGGCTCATGGCCAAGGGGCGCACCGAAGAAGCCATGACCATCATCCGCAGCAAGTTCGGCGACCACGTCACCCTGAGTGCCGCCGCACCGGCCCGCGCGCAAAAGAGCGGCGGCCTGGCCGAACTGTTCAGCCAGCGCTGGCGCAGGCACACCCTGGTCGGCTGCGTGTTCTACACCTGCCAGGTCATCCCGTTCTTCGCCCTGGGCACCTTCTCCCCACGGGTGCTGGAAGCCCTCAATGTGCAGGACAAGTTCGTCGGCGGGCTGGTGTACAACGTCCTGCTGATGGTCGGTGCCCTGCTCGGCCTGATGATCATCGACAGGATCTCCCGCCGCGCCTTCCTGATCGGCACCTTCTACCTCAGCGCCGTGGGCCTGGCGGTGCTGGCCTACGCCGGTTTCGGTCCGCTCGGCACCATCCTCGCGTTCGGCTTCTTCGCCTGTGTGCTGGCCGCGGCCGTCAACCTGGAATTCGTCTATCCACCGGAGCTGTTTCCTACCCACCTGCGGGGTTCGGGGATCGGCCTGGCCGTGGCCTCGAGCCGCTTCGGCTCGGCATTCGCCACCTTCCTGCTGCCGATCGCCGTGCAGCAACTGGGTATCCAGACGGCGTTGGGTGTGTGTGTCGCGGTGCTGGTGTTCGGTGGCGTGTTCTGCCACCTGTTCGCCCCGGAGACGAGCAAGGAAGAGCTGGCCGGCATGACCGCGGCCAGTGATGAAAGCAGCACGCGCCCGGCCATGCCACTGGTGACAGCGACGGGCCAGGAAGGAAAGATTCGCTCCTGAATCCCTATCCAACCCGGTGAGAACGACCATGCCAGCCAACAAACTGATCGACATGCATGCCGTACAGGTCTTCATCTGCGTGGCAGAAGAAGGAAGCATGTCGGGCGCCGCCACTCGCATGGGCATCTCCCAGTCGGGCGTGTCGCAGATGGTACGGCAACTGGAAGATGAACTGGGCGTGGTGCTGGTGGACCGCACCACCCGCCCGCTCACCCTCACCTCCTGGGGCGTGGCGCTGCGAAACCGCGGCGCGCTGCTGGCCGAGGAACTGTCGAACCTGAAAGCCCAGGTGCTGGAAGCCGGCCGCGGGGTCAAGCCCGACCTGCGCCTGGGCCTGGTCGACTCGTTCGCCTCGACCTGCGGCTCGATGTTCACCAAGCGCATGCTGGGCCAGGCAGCCCAGCTCTCGGTACGGACCGGGCTCAGTCCACAGCAGGGCGAAGCCTTGCTGCGGCGTGACCTCGACCTGATCGTGACCAGCGATCCGCTGATGGATGCCAGCGACGTGGTGCGCTACCGATTGTTCTCGGAACGCTACTTCGTGATCACGCCGACCACCCAGCGCAAGCCACTGAACACCATCGAGGACGTAAGGGCCCTGGCCAACGTGCTGCCGGTGGTGCGTTTCAACCGTGCCTCCCAGGTCGGCCAGCAGATCGAGCGCCACCTGAGAAGCCTGAACATCCGGGTACCGAACTGGCTCGAGCTGGACAACGCCGACGCCCTGACCTCGATGGTCGCCGAGGGCATCGGCTGGGCCGTCACCAGCCCGATGTGCTTCCTGCAGGCCAGCACCTGGGCACGCAACGTGACCGCCCACGTGGTACCGGAGCTGGGTCTTGAGCGCTCGCTCTACCTGGTCGCCAGACGCAACGAATACAGCGCCTTTTTCGCAGACGCCTGCGAAGCGGCGCGCGACGTCATCCTCGACGCCTTCCTGCCCAACCTCACGGCCCTGGGCCAGGGTGTCGAGGCTCTAGTGAAATTTGATGAGGGTAATATCCGTGAGTACTTTTGATCACCGCAACGCCAGGCTCGAACAGGACTACGTCGGGGAAGTCAGCATCCCCGGCGACAAGCTCTATGGCGTGAACTCGGTGCGTGGCCTGCAGAACCTGACGGTATCGCCCCTGACGGTGGCCCACTACCCGGCCTTCCGTGACGCCTTCGCCCAGTGCAAATGGGCCGCGGCCCTGGCGAACCGCGACAGCGGCGTGCTCGACGCCACGCAGTGCGACGCCATCGTGCAGGCCTGCCAGTCGCTCATCGCCGGCGAGTGCGACGACTCGCTGATCGTCGACCTGCTGGAGGGCTCGGGGGGCACCTCGACGAACATGAACTTCAACGAGGTGATTGCCAACCGCGCCCAGCAGGTACTGGGGCACCCGACCGGCCGCTATGACATCGTGCACCCGAACGATCACGTCAACATCTCGCAGTCGACCAACGACGTGTATCCGGCCGCGTTGAAGATCGCTACTTACGCCATGTTCACCCCGCTGATCGACGAGGTGCAATTGCTCGCCGTGGCGTTCGAGAAAAAGGCCGGGCAGTTCGCCGACATCCTGCACCTGGGCCGCACCTGCCTGCAGGACGCCCAGCCCATGCGCCTGGGCCAGTTGTTCTCCGGCTATGCCTCGCTGACCCAGCGCCTGGCGGTCGAGCTGGCGGCCGTGCGCGACAAGCTGCGCACCCTGCCCCTGGGCGGCACCGCGATAGGCACTGGCTTCGGTGCACCGGGGGCCTACCGCAAGGCGGTCTACCGGCACCTGTCGGCCATCACCGACGTCGAGTACCTGGCGCCGTCGAACCCGTTCGATGCCATGCAGAACATGGACGTGTTCTCGCGTGTGTCCGGCGAGCTGCGCACCTGCTCCGCGTCACTGGCCAAGATCGCTTCGGACCTGACCAAGCTGTCCTCCGGCCCGGTCGGCGGAATCGGCGAACTCAAGCTGCCCGAGGCGCAGGCCGGTTCCTCGATCATGCCGGGCAAGGTCAACCCGGTACTGCCGATGGCGATGATCCAGTTGAGCTTCGCGGTGATCGGCAACGACGTCGCCGTGGCCCAGGCCGTGCAATACGGCGAGCTGGAGATCAACCACTTCGAGCCGGTGGTTGCCTCACGGGTATTCGACAGCATCACCCTGCTGACCCAGGGTATCCGCGGCTTCCGTGAGAAGTGCATCGCCGGGATCACTGCGGACGCGGACCGCAACCTGCGGCACCTGACCGACTCGATGGCCGTGGCCACTGCCCTGGTTCCCCAGCTGGGCTACGCCAAGGTCAGCAAGCTGGCGCGGCAGTCCGTGGCCGAAGGTCGCTCGCTGCTGGCAATCATGGAAGAGTCCGGGGTCATGACCCGGGAACAGGCCCTGGCGGCCATCGAAAAAGCTTCTCACCCGGTGTTCGAGGGTTGAGAAAACCGGTGAGGTGGTCGCCCGATCACCTCACCGCCTGGGTGGATGTCTTCACCCGTAACGTTTGAACCCTGACAACAAACCTCCAGAGTTCGTTCTGCGAACTCAGCCTACCTCTGCCCTGAAAACTTGAATGCAGGTGGATAATGAACATTCTAAAAGTAGGTTTTACCGTGTTGCTCGCTTCGGTCATGACGGTCAGTCAGGCCATGGCCCAGAGCTCGGTTTCCGCCAAACCCACCGTCACCGTTCTGGCAACGGGTGGCACGATTGCCGGCACTGCGGCGCAGCAGAGCCAGACCACCGGCTACAAGCCCGGCGTGCTGACGGCCCAGGCGCTGATCGCCTCGGTCCCTTCGCTCGGTGAAGTGGCCAACGTCACCGCCGAGCAGGTGGCCAACGTTGGCAGTGACAACATGGACAACCCGACCCTGCTCAAGCTGGCCAAGCGGATCAACACACTGCTGCAGCGCGATGACGTGTCCGGCGTGGTGGTGACCCATGGCACCGACACCCTGGAAGAAACCGCCTACTTCCTCAACCTGGTGGTCAAGAGCGACAAGCCGGTGGTCGTCACCGGCTCGATGCGCCCTGCCACGGCCATCGGTGCCGACGGACCGAGCAACATCCTGCAGGCGGTGGCCGTCGCCGCCTCGCCCGAGGCCAAGGGCCGTGGCGTCATGGTGGTGCTCAACGACCGGATCGGTTCGGCCCGCTTCACCACCAAGACCGACGCCAATGCCCTGGACACCTTCAAGTCGCCGGAAGCCGGAGACCTCGGTCGCCTGGTCAACCAGGTGCCGCTGTTCGAAACCCAGATCACCAAGCGGCACACCGTGCAGACGCCGTTCGATATTTCCGGGCTCGATGCACTGCCCAAGGTCGACATTCTCTACGGCTACCAGAACGACAGCGGCTACCTGTACGACGCCGCCGTGCAGAACCACGCCCAAGGAATCGTGGTGGCTGGCGTCGGTGCCGGCAGCGAATCGAACTTCGTCCTGCCGGCCATCCGCAATGCCATCCAGAAAGGCGTGGTCGTGGTGCGCTCCACTCGTACCGGTAGCGGCTACATCCCGCAGGACGATGCCTACGTGGGCCTGCTGGGCGATACCCTGAACCCACAGAAAGCGCGGATCCTGCTGATGCTGGCCCTGACCGTGACCCATGATCCGGCGAAGATCCAGGACATGTTGCACACCTTCTGACAGCCCTCGGGCACTGGGTCGCAGTCGATGTCTGTCATTTACGGCCTTCCAAAATTGAGGCGGTTCCCTACTCGCTATCGGCATGGGAGAACATGGGAGAATATTGTGTGCGTCCAGGGTGGTGACTAGAGTCCAAGGGGCGCTGCACATTCAGCGGTCGGGCTTGGTAACCCGGAGAGTGAATAGGCGCACAGCGCCGCGAGAGCGGCTTTTTTGTGTTCGCTGTAATGGCGGGCTGTGCGCGGAAGGCTTCGGCCTGCCGGTTTCTATTCGCCGGTTTACCAACCTGCGTACAGTTCGCCCCCCCTTCGCTTGGTAATGAAACGTGGCGGGCTCCTGACCCGCAGCCGCCGGCTTCAGTCAACCCACCAGCAGCCCCTGCCGTACCAGATAAACCAGCATGCCGATCAGCCCACAACCGAACAACACCTGAATCACCCCGCGCCTGAAGCCGAACAAGGCGACGGCCGCCGCCGCGCAGATAATCAGCGACGGCCAGTCGGCCCGACTCTCGATGCCGCTCGGCCAGAACACGTGGTAGGCGAAGAACAGCGCCAGGTTGACGATCACCCCGACCACCGCTGCGGTGATCGCGGTCAGCGGCGCGGTGAATTTCAGCTCGTCATGGGTGGACTCCACCAGCGGTCCACCGGCCAGGATGAACAGGAAGGACGGCAGGAAGGTGAACCAGGTCACCAGGCTGGCGGCGACCGCACCGGCGAGAAACGGCTGTTCGGCGCCGAACATCGGCTGTACGTAGCCGCCGACGAAACCGACGAACGCCACCACCATGATCAGCGGTCCCGGCGTGGTCTCGCCCAGGGCCAGGCCGTCGATCATCTGCGTCGGTGACAGCCAGCCATAGTGACCGACCGCGCCCTGATAGACATAGGGCAGCACCGCGTAGGCACCGCCGAAGGTCAGCAACGCCGCCTTGGTGAAGAACCAGCCCATTTGCGTCAGCGTACCCTGCCAGCCGAATGCGGCGCTCAGCAGGCCCATGGGCAGCGCCCAGAGCGCCGCACCGATCAGCAGCAGGCGCAGCAGATGCACCCAGCGAAAACGCGCATGTTCGGGGGTGGGCGTGTCGTCGTCGATCAACGCGGGCCCGTGACTGGCCTTCGCCGCGGCATGACCACCGCCGATGACGAACTGCTCCGGCAGGAAGCGGCCACCCAGGTACCCCAGCAACGCCGCCACCAGGACAATGGCCGGGAACGGCGCATCGAGGGCGAAGATCGCGACGAAGGCCGCTGCGGCGATGGCCCATAACCAGGCGTTCTTCAGCACTCTCGAACCGATACGGTGGGCGGCCTGCAACACGATGGCGGTCACGGCGGGCTTGATCCCGTAGAAGACGCCCGCGACGACGGGTACCTCACCGAACGCCACGTAGATCCAGGCCAGGGCGATCAGGATGAACAACGACGGCAGCACGAACAGTGCCCCGGCGATCACTCCGCCCCAGCTGCGATGCATCAGCCAGCCGATGTAGGTGGCGAGCTGTTGCGCCTCCGGGCCCGGCAGCAACATGCAGTAGTTGAGGGCATGCAGGAAGCGCCGCTCGCTGATCCAGCGGCGGCGCTCGACCAGTTCCTGGTGCAGGATCGCGATCTGCCCGGCGGGGCCGCCGAAGCTGATGAAGCCGAGCTTCAACCAGAACAGAAAGGCTTCCAGCAGGCTCACGGACGGCCTGGCTGCGGGCGACGGTTCAACAGCGCGTGCAGTGGAGTCGGTCATGGCTTTTCTCGAACGATGCCGTATGTCTCAAGAGCCCTCGGACACTCGTGGCTCAGGGTCGGAGCGACAGGATCATCTCATGCCAGGCCATCCCGCCGTGGTCCGAGGGCGAAGGCCGCACGTACCGATAACCCATCTTGCGGTACAACTCGACGTGCCGCTCCTTGCACATCAGGTGGATGGTCTGCTTGTTCAGCGCCTGCATGCGCGCGATGAACTCGCTCATCAGTAGCCTGGCGTAGCCCTTGCGCTGATGGGCAGGATCCACCACCACCGACATGATCACCACGTTGGGCGCCACGGGATCATGGCCGACCAGTTCCTTGAACGCCTCGTCGGACATCACCACTTCATGGGCGCAACCGCTGTTGATGAAACCGACGATGCCGCCATCGGTCTCGAGAATCAGGAAGCCTTGCGGATACTGCTCGATCCGGGTGCGGATCTTTTCCAGCGTGGCGGCTTCGTCGCCCTCGTACGCGCCGATTTCGATTTCGTAGCAGCGTTCGGCGTCCTGGGCGACAGGTTGGCGAAAATGCGGGGTGCTCATGAAAGTGATCCAGACAGTTAACCAGTAATCGCGCCATGGTATCAGCATCGCCGCCAGTCTGGCCTCGTACCTTGTCGCACCTGGGGTGGACATGGGAGCCCACCGTCCCGTCACCGGCTCTTGAACACCCCACTGAGCACGAACGCATAACGCTCTGGCCGGATGAAGAAGGTCGTGCGATCGCAGCAACGGTCATCGTCGAACCAGGAGGTACGCTCCATCACCAGCAAGGCCGTGCCGCGCTTGACGCCCAGGTGCGAGGCCAGGTTCTTGTCCGCCTCGCGGGCACGAATGGCCATATCGGCGCGAGTCACCGCCTGCCCGGTGGCGCGTTCGAGCACCGAGTACAACGGTACCTGCGCCATCTCCTGCCAATCGACCTCGCGCAACTGGTCCGTGAGATAGCTGCAGGCATAGGCGATAGGCTCCTGGTCGACCCAATGCAGGCGCTCGACCTTCACGCATTGACCCTCGAACAGGCTGTGCAGCTCATCAGGCGCCGGGATGCGCTCATGCCCGAGCATGCTCATCGTCGGCTGCAGTCCTTGCAGCAACAGTGACTCATGGAAACTGCGCAACGCATCCAGGTTGTGCCGCACCTGCTGCGCCGCAACGAAGGTGCCCTTGCCCTGCTTGCGTTCGACCACGCCGTCTTCTTCCAGCTTGCCCAGAGCCAGGCGGATGGTCACCCGGCTCACGGCAAAGCGCGCCATCAGCTCGGCTTCGGAGGGGAGTTTGCCGTCGGCGCCGAAATGCCCTTGCTGAATCTCATGCAGCAACTGCCGGACGATCTGTTCGTAGAGGGAGGTGGAGCTTGCTCGCTGGAGAGTCACGTGATTACCGATCCGTTGGAGTGAATGAAACGCGGTGATGGCGCTTCGCTTCTAAGGTTATGACCATTTCGTCTTGGGACAACTTGTATTAATACGTATTATTACAGACATTGACTATTCTAGATGACTCGGTGCCGCTTGCCATGTCCCATGCCGAACTTTACCTGCCCCCCGATGCGCTGAGCGTCCGCGATGTCGAATTCGCCTACCCGAACGGTCATGCCGTGTTCAAGGGCCTGAACCTGCGCGCCCGGCCCGGCGAGTTCGTCGCCATCCTCGGGCCCTCCGGCTGCGGCAAGACCACCCTGCTGAACCTGCTGTCGGGTTTCCAGAAACCGAAGGCCGGCCAGGTGCTGGTCAACGGCCTGCCAACCGAGCCGGAACTGCCCAGGCTTGGCTATGTGTTCCAGAGCCCGCAGCTGTTTCCCTGGCTCAGCGCCCTGGAGAACGTACGCTTCGGGCTCAAGCTGGCCGGCCGCGGCAACACCGGGGCGCAGCGTCAACAGGCACTGAAATACCTGCGCCTGGTCGGACTGGAGCACGCCGCGCAGCAGTTGCCGCGCCAGCTCTCCGGCGGTATGCAGCAACGCGTCTCGCTGGCCCGCGCTCTGGTGCTGGAACCCGAAGTGCTGCTGATGGACGAGCCGTTCGCCGCCCTCGACGCGATCAGCCGCGCCGCCATGAACGAGGAGACCCTGCGCCTGTGGGCCGCCCTTGGCCAGAGCGTGCTGTTCATCACCCACGACATCGACGAGGCGGTGTTTCTCGCTGATCGCGTAGTCGTCATGAACATCGCGCCGGGCGGCATTCACAGCGAGTTGGCCATCAACCTGCCGCGCCCGCGCAGCAACCTCGAAACTCGTCGGTTGCCCGAGTTCCTCGACTACCGCAATGAGCTGATGACGCGCATCAGTGAGGTCATGGCCGCCTCCCCTCTGCGCATCGACTCCACCCACTGAAAACGAGCCCGACATGATCAAGAAACTGCTTCTGCCGGTCGCCCTGGCGGCGACCTCCTGGCTGGCCTCGGCCCAGGCCGCCGAACCGCTGCGTATCGGCTACGTCTTCGCCATGGCCAACGCCCCCGTGCTGATCGCCGACAAGCTGGGCTACTACCGCGACGAAGGCCTGGACGTCGACATCAAGGCACTGGGCGATGGTCCGGTGATCCAGCAGGCCCTGGCAGCCCACGAGCTGGATATCGCCTACGTCGGCGCGCCACCGGTTTACCAGTGGTACGCCCGTGGCCTCAAGAGCGTGATTCTGGCCAAGGTCAATTACGGCCAGGCCGCCGTCCTGGCCGGCAGTCACAGCCAGATCCACGACCTGGCCGGGCTCAAGGGCCACAAGCTGGCCGGCGTGAAGAAAGGCAGCGGAATGGACGTGCTGCTGCGCGGCTACGTACTCGGCGAGCGTGCCGGGCTGAGCCCGGACAGCGACCTGGACATCGTCGACATGCCGCCGGGCAACATGAACGCCGCGCTCGAGCGCCACATCGTCGACGCCGCGTTCTCCTGGGAGCCCTTCGTCAGCCAGGCACTGCTGCGCGGTTCGGCGCGCCTGCTGCTGGACGTGAACCAGGCTCTGCCGCAGTACCCGTGGTATGTGGTCATCGGCCTGCCGGAAACCCTGCGTGAGCGTCCCGACGACGTGGTGAAACTGCTGCGCGCCCACCGCCGGGCCATCGCCTACCTGAACGAACACCCGAGCGAGTCCAACGCGATCATCGCCGAGGCATTTCGCCTGGAGTCGGTGCGGCGTCCCGACGGCAGCCAGGCCGATGGCCAGGCCATCGTCGCCGAAGCCCGCAAGCGCCTGGGCTGGTCGGCCGAGCTGACCGACGCCGATCAGAAATTCATCGAGCGACTGATGGCCTACTCCAACACGCTCAAGTTCATGAATACCACAGTGCCGCTGAAGGACCTGGTGGACACCTCCTACCTGCAGAAAGCCTCGCGTTGAGTTGCCGATGAAATTGCCAAGACCCAATTGGGGCTGGGCCTCGCTGCCCTTTCTGCTGCTGGTGTGGATCCTTCTCGCCAGCCGCTTCCCCAGCTACGTGTTGCCACAACCCTGGGTGGTCGCCGCCGAGGCGCTGCGCTGGATCGACGACGGCTCGCTGTGGAAGCAGTTCCGCGCCAGCGCCCTGGAGGAACTGGCCGGTTTCGGCAGCGCGGTGCTGGTGGCAGTGATCTTCGGCACCGCCGCCGGCCTGTCGCGGCGCCTGCGCGAGTTCGTCGCACCGCTCAACAGCCTGTTCATGGCGATTCCGCCGATCGCCTGGGCGCCACTGATCCTGATCATTTTCGGCCTCGGGTTCTTCTCGATCATGTTGGTGATCTTCATCGCCGCCGTGTTCCCGATGATCGTCACGCTGCAGGAAGGCGTGCTGGGCATCCGCGACGGCGAAGTCCGCGCGGCCCGGACCCTCGGCGCCAGCCCGCGGCAACTGCTGCTGCACATCTACCTGCCGGCCTCGCTGCCGTTTCTCACCGCCGCGCTGCGTATCGGCTTCAGCCAGGGCTGGCGCGCACTGGTGGCCGCCGAGATGATCGGTGCCTCCCAGGGTATCGGCTGGATGGTCTCGATGGGCGGGCAAATCGGCAACAGCAGCCAAGTGCTGCTGGGTATCGTCATCATCGGCCTGCTCGCCTGGCTGATGGAAAGCCTGGTGTTTCGCCGGCTCGAACGTCACTACCAATCCTGGCGAGCCGCCTGAGGCGCCCCGCCGTTCCCATCACGTTTGTGATTTTCAACGAGGTATTCCCGTGAGCCAGACCTTCGATCCCCGTGACGCCGGCCCGTACATCGCCCCCAGCGGGCTCTACGAACGCAACAAGGCACGGCCCTTCCTCGGCAGCATCCAGTGCGACCGCCAGACTCTGGTCGCCGGCCAGTGGGACGAGATCACCTTCGTCTACGAGGTCGGTGCCAGCGGCCTGGCCGACGGCGCCTGGCTCAAGCTGGCGTTCAAGTTCTACTCGGACTGGGCCCTGTTCCAGACCTCCGACCCGACGGCGGCCAACTATGTCAGCGCCGAGTACCAGGCCGGTGACCTGGTGCCGGGCCAGAGCCCGGCCACGGTACAGCACCTGAAGGTTCGCTTCGACCAGAAGGGCCATGAACGCCCCTTTCAGAAGGCCATCCTGGTCGACATCGTCGACGGCTATCTCAACCCCGGCGACCGCATCATCATCCGCCTCGGCGACCGTCGCCAGGGAGGCGCCGGCACTCGCGTGCAGAGTTTCGTCGAGAAGGATTTCCGCCTGCGACTGTTCATCGATCCGCTGGGCAGTTCCAAGTTCGCCGAAATACCGGGTGACCTACTGCTGGACATCATCCCCGGTGCGCCGGAGCGGCTGCAGGTAATCGCGCCGCGCCTGGTTGGCGAAGGCCAGCCGTTCGACCTCCTGGTACGCGCCGACGATGCCTGGGGCAATACCTGTCGACACACACCATTGACCGGTGAACTCACCCTGGCCGGGCCGGCCGCTCAAGTCCAGCGCCTGCCCTTCACCTTGGCCAGCGAAGGCTGGGCGATCCTGCGGGTGCCGGCCATCGAGCTCTCGGCACAAGGCGAATGGTCGATCCAGGCCGCCACCGGACAGCCCGGCGTGCAACCGGGCGCGGCCTTCGTCAACGTCGACGCGGCACTGGGCACCCTGCGACCGCTGTATGCCGACCTGCACGTGCATTCCGATGACACGGTGGGCACCAACGATACGCTGTACAACCTCAGCTACGGCCGCGATGTCGCCGGCCTGGACGTGCTCGGCTACACCGCCAACGACTTCAACATCACCGAGCAGCGCTGGGATGCGGCAGTCAAGCTGATCGGCGAGCTGAACGAACCGGGACGCTTCGTCTGCTACCCGGGCACCGAATGGTGCGGCAACTCCTGCGCCGGCGGCGACCGCAACGTAGTGTTCCTCCACGACGGCAAGCCGGAGTTTCCCTTCGACACCCAGGGGCGGCTGGTGCGCTCCTTCGAGTGGAACGAGTTCACCGCCGGCACCATCAAGCCCGGCGCCTGGCCGGTGGATGAGCTGTATGCAGCCTACGCGCATGACCCGGAAGGCCACCTGATGATGCCCCATGTCGGCGGCCGGCGCTGCAACCTCGACTGGCACCATCCCGAGCTGGAGCGCCTGGTGGAAGTCGGTTCGGCCTGGGGCCAGTTCCACTGGGTCTACGCCGAAGCCCTGCAGCGCGGCTACCGTGTCGGTGCCGCGGCCAACAGCGACGAGCACCAGGGCCGTTGCGGTGGTGGCGTACCGGCCACGGCCGTGTTCGGTTCCCGCGGTGGCCTGACCGGCGTCATTGCCGAAAGCTTCGATCGCGCCGGCGTAGGTCGCGCCCTGCGCGCCCGCCACACCTTCGCGACCACCGGCGAACGCAGCCTGGCGGTGTTGCGTCTGGGCGAGCATCTAATGGGTGACGTGGTGACGGTCAGCGGCGAAACCGCCCTGGATTACCGCCTGCTGGGCGATGCCGGCTGGGAACAGATCGAACTGTTGCGTGGCGACCAGCGCATCTGGTCGCGTAACCTGCATGTCGAAGCCGGTCTGTCGTCGCGACGGATCCGCCTGCGCCTGGGCGGTGCGCGAATCAAGGACCGCTATCGCGGCGCCTACTGGAGCGGTGAAATCAGCCTGACCGGTGCGACCATCAATGCCTTCCGTTTCCTCGGTGCCGACCACCCCGAGCAGGTGGCATGGCGCAAGGACGCCACCACCCTGGCACTCAAGACCGACACCAATGGCGACACTGACAGCCTGGAAATCGATATTTCCGGGCTGGCCGGCGCCAGCATCGACGTGCAGTTGCGGATCGATGCTTATGTCAAGGTCGGCGACCCGCTGGAGCCACACCCGCATGTGCATGCACCCACGGTGACACTGCAACTGACAGGCGAAGAACTGCTGGCCGCTGGCGCGCTCGTCAAGACACTGCCCGGTGCGGAACTGCAGGTGACAGTGGAGCAGATCAGCGAAATCCCTCTGCCTCGCGAGGTCTCTGGCCGGATCGAGCTGAGTTCGCTGAACCTGGAAGCGGGTCGCGAACATCCGCTGTTCATCACTGCCCGTCAGCGCGACCAATCACGAGTCTGGACCTCGGCGCTGTTCGTCACACTCTGACAGCGGCCCCGAAAAAAACGGTAGCAGATCGGCTTTTGACAGCCCCCACGGCATTGTTCATTGTGTGGGGGCATACCGCTGAACTTGTCAGCACCATGCCGATGTAGCTTGGATCCGAGGGGCTACGATACGCAGTTGCGTAGGGTCCGCCTCCAGGTCGCAGCGCTTCCAGTCACGCGACCGATCGACCTGCGTCGATGGAAGCATCGCTGTGACCCCGCTGTTCTCCCCGACTCTTGCATCCGCCCAGAGCAGACGCTCAAGGAAAGGGCGTGGCCTGCTGCATCGTTTTACCACCTCAACCGGGAAATCACCTCCCGGTCGGGACCGGTGGTTTCTCTCGAACAGGAGAAGTCATATGTCCCCACAGCAACAGGCAGGCGCTACCTTCAAGTACGCCCTTGTCCTGACCCCGTTGACATGGAAGAAGGCCGTAAAGGACTACAGGGGCCAACGGGGGTCAACCTTCGAAATCCGCCTGCGGGAGCTGCTCAACGCAGCGGCCAGGGCACACAACCGGCAACCTGAGGCCAGGCAGGTGCATTTCGACCTGTACCCGCTCATGGAGAAACGGTTCCGTCTGGAGCTGGTGCTCAGCCTGCTGAGTTCGAACAACGGGCTGCAGTATCTGCTGCTTTCGCTCAAGGAAGAATGGACCGCGTGACCGTCGGGACTCCCCCTTTGGGATCACCTCAAGAAAAGCCCGCTTCGGCGGGCTTTTTCTCGTCCGCGGTTTGAGGACGCCTGATATAACGCTCACCGGGAGCCGGTTTGCCTACTGAGGTCTTCCTGCCAATTTGCAACCCTGCACCCACCATCGCGTGAGGACACCTGGATGCATGGTTCCCCTACCGGGCCCCTGGCCGCTCTTGTAACGCTCGCAGTACCGCTGGCCGGAGGGCGAGGATGAAGTGGCCAACCCGCGTGGAACTGCACTTCATCGCGGCATGGGCGCCCCAGACGTCGGTACCGGCCGTCTGTGCCGACCTCAACGAATTGCTCGGCCTTGCCCAGTTGGGCATGCTCGATGGCCAGGCCCTTTATCCCCTGCTCGAGAACTGCGGCCTGAGCCCGAGGTGGATCGGCCCCGGCGGAATCGAAATCCGTGACCCGCTGGCCGGGACGCTGCTGCTCTGCTTCGAGCTGTGGGAAGTCACGATTCACTGAAGGAACCAAGCTCGTGCCAAGCCACTCGGACATTGTCGATGCCTGGGGAGGATGGCGGCTGTGGTCGTCGGGGGCTACGCCGTGTATGGCGACCGCGACCTCGAACGCGTGCCAGCCAGGTTCGAGTGGTCCGGAAAGACTGCCCGACAAAAACGACTACCCAGCCCGCATGGGCCGGGTAGCGCAAGGCGACTCGCGAAACTCAATCGCTGGCCGACGAACCGGGAGCCCGATAGTCATTGGCTTGGGGCGCATGGACGAGCCAGGGGAACCGCTCGGCCACGTCATCGGCGTCCTTGACGACCCGGTCGCGGATGAGAGGCGGAGCGAAATCCGCCCTTCGCGTGCCATCCAGCACATCCATGGGCAACTCACCGAACAGTTTTCTGGCCTGGCGGGCCAGGTCGTTGTCGCAGGCGAAATCGGTCCGGGTCGCGCCGGAATAGCGATACCTGCGCGGCAGGCCGAACAGACCGCGCAACAGCCGACCGCCCGCATGGATCCGACTCTCCATCTCCCGCCGATCGATCAATGCGACGTGATGGGCATGCAACAGGCGGCGAACGACAGTGTCGTAGGTGATCAACAGATACATCCCCAGAAAGCCGAACTGGGTGGTAATGGCAATCGGCAGCCTGACAGGCCGGATATTGAAATTCTCCTGCGCACTGATCGCATCCGGAAAGGCCCTCATGAGCAGTTCCAGATTGTCCTGGATCAGCGCCAGCTCGGCCTTGCAGCGCTGCAGCCTCTCCTGGATGCGCAACATCCAGAGGTCGGCGTAGGGATCATCCTGCGCGGCGCCCTCCATCACCTTCCTGAGCGAGCCGAGAAAGCCGCCAAAACCGATGATCGCGGTCTTCTCCTCGCTCGCGGCCCTGCCTTGCCAGATCTGCACGGCATGAAAGGTATGCAACGTCAGCTCCATGGCACTGCGCAACGGGCCGAGTCTGGTTTCGATGGAATAGAACATTGATCGCTCCTGGCTGGAATATCGGAATCCCAGTCTCATCAGGAACAAGATCGCCATCAGCCGGAAAACAGAACCGGTAGCGTACGGTTTTCAACAGTGAGAGGTCCGACTTTCCTGCAAGCCCGACGGCGCACCATTGATCGCGATCGCCAGTAGGGACACCTGCCCGAATCGATAAGAACGCCCTCGCATTGCGCGCAATGCTTTGCAGTTCGCAACCGGCGATGCCGCCTGGCAAAGACTTGGACCGAGGTGGAATAGGCGAATTCACCACACAGGCCGATAGACCCTGCCAGATAAACCTGCAAGTTCTACATGAGCCGCCGAAACAAAAAGTTACTTAATATCTGGAGGCCGATAGACGGTCATTAATGAGCAATGGGGACACTCAAGTATCCCCATGCCTGGGCGATAGGCTAATTAAGCCCGCACAGGACACTTCCATGATACTTCGCAAACTGAACCTCGCCCCGCGTTCCGCCGTCTGCTTCGGTCTCTTCGGCGTGATGATACTTGCCATTGGCCTGATTGCGTTGCGGCAAGTCGACCGTCTCAACGATTCGGAGAAGTTCGTTGAAGGCAACGTGCTGCCCAGTGTGAAGTTGCTCGGACAACTCGATAAAGAGTTCGTCTCCATTCGAGGCAACAACGCCCGCCTGCGCAACCCGATCGAGCCTCAGGAACGCAAGGTGAAAGCCCTCAGCGACATCCAGCGCTCTCGCGATTTGATCAAAGAGGAAATGGAAGCACTGGGCAAACTCATCGTTACGCCCCAGGGGCGTAAGACTTTTGAAGAATTTTCGCGGGCACAGCAACTGTACACCAGAACCCAGGACCAATATCTCGCCTCGGTCGCCGCTGGGCAATTGGAACAGTCTGTCCAGATATCCAACGGCAACATGAAGGAAGCCGCAGACCTGGTAGAGACCACGATAACGAAACTCATCGGCATCAACGAGGAAAAAGCCCTCAAGGCCGGTAAAGAGGCTGATCATGTTTATCAGCAGACCTTGTGGATCGTGGGTATGTTCATCGCGGCGGCCATTGGCGCCTCCCTGTTACTCGCGTTGCTTTACACCCGCAGCCTGACCGTGCCTCTTGGCCAGGCGTTGAGCGTGGCCGAGCGAATTGCCGCCAACGACTTGAGCAGGCGTATTGACACCGACGGGTCGGACGAGGCCGCGCGGATGATAGCGGCACTGGCTACGATGCAGACCAATCTGCGCAATGCGCTGACCTTGATTGGCGACTCATCGACGCAGCTGGCTGCGACCTCGGAAGAGATGCATGCGGTGACCGAAGGCGCTGCACACAACATCCAACGTCAGGGCAATGAAATTGAAATGGCGGCCACCGCAGTCAACGAAATGAGTGCCGCCGTGGAAGAGGTGGCCAGCAATGCCGCCTCCACCTCCCAACTGACTGCCCATTCGAGCTCCGCGGCCATTGCGGGACGCACCCAGGTCGAGGAGACGGTGGCAGCCATCAACCAGATGGTTTCCAGTGTCCAGACAACCTCGACGCAAGTGCAGGCCCTGGCAAACATGGCGACCGACATCAGCAAGGTGCTGGATGTGATTCGTGCCATTGCCGAACAAACCAACCTGCTGGCGCTGAATGCCGCCATTGAGGCCGCACGTGCCGGTGAGGCCGGTCGAGGTTTTGCCGTCGTCGCCGATGAGGTCAGGGCGCTGGCCCATCGTACCCAGCAATCCACGCAGGAAATCGAACAGATGGTCGGTTCGATTCAATCCGGGACGTCCAACGCCGTGTCCTCGATGAGTCAAACCAGCACTCAGGCACAAAAGACACTGGAGATGGCTCATGGCGCAGGCACGGTTCTGGTCAACATCACCGACGCCCTGAGCCAGATCAACGAACGCAACCTGATGATTGCCACCGCAGCCGAAGAACAGGCACAGGTGGCACGTGAGGTCGACCAGAACCTGGTCAGCATCCGCGACCTGTCGAGCCAGACCTCAGAAGGCTCGAGCCAAACCGCCATCGCCACGGCCGAGCTGTCGAGCCTGGCGATCAACTTGAATCGCCTGACCCGACAGTTCCAGCTTTGAGATGAAACCCGCGCCACGGCCGTCTGCGGGCGACCGTGGCAGACCCGCCTGCGCTGCCCTCCAAAAAATAACTTATACAGTGAACTTTTTCTGTACAAGAAAAGTCCGACCGCTGATGCCAATTGGTCATCATTAAGCCATCACTCCGCCCCTCTCATGGCAAGCGTTTGTGAAGGATTCAGTCAACGGTTCGGGAGCAGCTTTCCTATGTTTTCCAATCTGAGCATTTCACAAAAGCTCTACGCCGGTTTCGGCCTGGTCCTGCTGATCATCGTGGTATTGGTGCTTTCGGCCCTGCGTGGCTTCGACCAGGTCAGCAGCAGCGTCAAAAGCAACATCCACAGTTACGAAGTCCTGAACCAGTCAGGTGCCGTACTGCGCAGCCTGATCAATATCGAGACCGGCATGCGTGGCTACGCACTGACCGGCCGGGACAGCTTCCTGGACCCTCTGCGACAGGGCGAAAAGGCCTTCAGCGACTATTACGGCCAACTCAAGAGTGCCACCGTCGACAACCCTCAACAGCAGACACGCCTGGAGCAGTTGCGCAGCCTGTACCAACAATGGATGAACGATGACATCCAGGCCAATATCACCTTGCGCCAGGAGATCAATGCGGGCCGGCAACCGATCGGCGCCATCGGCGACCGGATCGCGGCCGGCCACGACAAGGCCAAGATGGACGCCATGCGCCAGCTCATCACTCAGTTGCGCGATACGGAAAAAGCCCTGCAGGACGACCGTGCCAATGCCATGTACGACGCCAAATCCGCAGCCTTGACCATTCTCATCGGCGGCGGCGTGGCGGCGGCCGTGCTGGCGGTGCTTATTGCCTGGTCGCTGTCCCGCACCCTGGTCGGGCGTATCCGCCAGGCGGTGGATGTGGCCAGAACCATCGCCGACGGGCACCTCGACAGCACCATCACCAGCAACGGTCGTGATGAGGTCAGCATCCTGCTGCAGGCATTCGCCACCATGCAGGATCGCCTGCGCTCCATGATCGGCGAAATCAAGCGGGGGGCCGAACAGTTGGTGAGCGCATCCGAGAGTATTTCCAGCGCCTCCCTGCAACTCTCGGCCTCGACCCAGGAACAATCGCAATCGGCGTCATCGATGGCCGCGACAGTCGAGGAACTCACGGTCAGCATCAACCACGTTGCGGACAACGCTGGCGATGCGCACACCCTCTCCAGCGAGTCGGGACGGCAGTCGACCGAGGGCGGCAACGTCATCCAGGAGACCCTGGCAAGCATGCGCCTGATTGCCGAGACCGTGCAGGCTTCAGCCAACCAGATCGCCGAGCTGGACCAGCATGCCGAGCAGATCTCCAGCATCGTCAGCGTCATCAAGGGCATTGCCGAACAGACCAACCTGCTGGCGCTCAATGCGGCCATCGAGGCGGCCCGCGCCGGCGAGCAGGGACGTGGCTTCGCCGTGGTGGCCGACGAAGTCCGGCTGCTGGCACAACGCACCGCCAACTCGACCCAGGAAATCACCGAGATGGTGAAGAAAATCCAGCTCGGAACCCGAGATGCGGTAGGCAACATGGATATCGGCGTGAACCAGGTCAAGGGCGGTGTCGAGCAGGCCCAGCAGGCCGGCGAAGCCATCATCCATATCCGCCAGTCGTCGAGCGATGTGGTACGCGTGGTGGACCAGATATCCCTGGCCCTGCGCGAACAGACTGCCGCCAGCCAGGATGTGGCGCGCAACGTCGAGCGCATCGCCCAGATGTCCCAACAGAACAGCCAGGCTGTCGAGCAGACCAGCGAGACCGCACGCGCCCTGCAGCAACTGGCACAGAACCTGGAAAAGCAGGTGAACGTATTCGTGCTCTGAGGGCACGCCGGGGGGCAGCACAGGGAGGTGCGCCCTGCGGGCCGACGGGGCGGAGTGAGCCTGGGCGAGGCCAGGCATTCAAATCAGCGTGGCGTCAGTTCCAGCACCCGGTCACGCCCGCCTTCCGCCAGCAGGTAGCCGCCCTTGCCCGTTCGAATGATCGACTGTGGCGCCTTGAGGAATGACAGGATGGTCTGCTGCCTGCCTTGCGGGTCCACCAGCAGCAAACGCGCGCGATGCGTCGAGTCCTCGCTGATCCACAACCCCCGCTCGTCGCACATCAGGAACGTGGGCTGGTTCAGGTTGCCCAGCACCACCGGGTCACTGCCATCCTCGCTCAATTGGCGCACCACGCCCTCCTTCTTCATGGTGTAGAGCAGCCGTCCATCGGTGCAACGCGTGATGGACTCGGCCTCGTTGAGGTGATCGCGCATCACGGTCAACCGGCCACTGTCCCAGTGATAGCGCAGGAGCCGCCCCTCGCCCTTGTTGTCCTCGATGGCGTACAGATCCTCGCCGTCGTTCCACAGCCCCTGCACGTTATTGCCGAAGAACAGGTTGGTCACCACGCCATCCTTGAGCAAGCTGACCGGCGCCCCGCCCACCTCCTGACTGAACACCCAGCCGCCGCGCGCGGCAACCATGCCATCGGGCTTGGACAGACTGGACACGATCGCTTCGCGCCTTCCATCAGGCTGGATGCGCACGATGCTGCCCTGCCCGCCATTCAGTTCCTGGCTGACCATCAGCGAACCGTCCGGCATGAAAGCCAGGGATGCGGCCTTGGCCACATCACGATAAACCACCCGATAGTCCCAGCCATCGGCCGACTGCACCGGATAGAAGCTCTGCCAGGCGAAAAAGCCCAGGGTGGCGAAACACAGCGAACCGGCCACACCCAGGGCCAGTCGAAGTTTGCGAACCGGTGAAACCGTGCGCTGCACCATGTCGAGCGTTACTGCCATTGGTCACCCTGCCCATAGATACTCGTGAATGTCGGAGACAGACAACGATTGTTGCATGAAGTTGTGGACGTCCCGATACTCCGCCCGCCTGCTCAACCGGGGAGCTTCGCCCTGACGCTCAGCACCAGGAGGTCCGGCGCGTTGCCTCCGGCAGCCGCATGGTCAGATATGGATCCGAGGACTTCCCCGCTGATGACCGAGCCCACGGCGAGCTCCGCATCGAAACAGCCGAAGCACGAGCCATCCCTGGCACATCGAAACTCGCCCCTGCGCAGCACCACCCGATAAACGTCTTCGTCCTCGGTTTCTTCGAGAAAAACCGGTGCCGCACTCTGCAGGATGTCGTAGACAACCATACCAGAGGCGCTACCCGCGACCAGTCGGGTAATCAGCGAAACTGTCATCTCGGCGCTCCTCATACAGCCCCCGTTGCCGTTCAGCTATAGCGGGTTGCGAGTCAAACTGCCATCACTCTTTCGAACTAGTCGTTATGGTCAGTGCAGAAAATTGCTGTTGTTCGAGCCGATGTGAAACCTTCCCGAAGGGGGGCGGTCCCAGGTTGATAGCGTTTAAATATCATTTAGCCATTGCCCAGGGTCATTGTCGCCCTCCAGGAGCGCCTGATGCCCAATACCTTCGACGCCGAACAGCAACGCCTGGCGGCCGTGCACGCTCTACAATGGCTGGAAACCGCCAACAACGAGAACTTCGACCGCATCTGCCGGTTGGCGGCTGCCTATTTCAAGGTACCGACGGCGCTGATCTCGCTGGTGGAAAAGGATCGCCAGTGGTTCGTCAGTCGTGTCGGTTTCAAGGCCCGCCAAACGCCTATCGAACAATCGTTCTGCCGCTACAGCCTGGGACAACCGGGGGTCATGCACGTGCCCGACGCACGCGAGGACGAGCGCTTCGTCCATAACCCCCTGGTGACGGCTGCCGATGGCATCTGTTTCTATGCCGGCGCGCCGTTGCGTGACCGCAACGGTTTGGCCCTGGGCAGCTTGTGCATCATCGACAAGGTCCACCATCCGTTGGAGCCCCACGAACTGAGGGCGCTGGAAGACTTCGCGGAAATGGTCATGGTGCAGATCGAACAGAGCCAACTGCTGCGCTACCGTGACCCCGTCAGCAGGTTGCCCAACCTGCCGCAGCTCATGGTCGACACCCAGGGCCTGGCCGATACCGATGCCAGCGCGCGCCTGCTGATGGTCATGCGGCTCCAGGACAACTACCGCAACTACCTCGACGACCGCCGGGATCCGGAGGACGGTTTCACCGACGGCCAGTCGTGGCGCCGCGAAACCGCCCGGCGCCTGAGTGAACGCCTGGAAGGCGTGGCGCAGCTCTACCATATCGGCGAACGGGACTTCTGCGTGTTGCTCAACTGCAGCGCCCAGCGCCAGCAGGAGTTGTTTCGCGCCCTGGTGGCGCTGGTCAGCGAACCGTTCGCGCCCCAGGCCATGAGCATCGGTGTCGCCACTTGCGAACTCGGCAATCAGCCGGCCGCCGACCTGCTAAGCAAGGCCACCCACGCGGTCGAGCTGGCGATCTCGCGCCACCATCCCTGGGCGGTCTACGATGAAACCCAGGATCGTGCGCAACGACGGGCATTCACGCTGCTCAATGACTTCCCCACGGCACTGGACAATGGCGAACTGTTCCTGGAGTACCAGCCGCGCTTCAGCCTGCAAGATGGCCGCCTGCTCAGTGCCGAAGCCCTGATCCGCTGGCAACACCCGAGCCTGGGGGCCATATCGCCCGCCGAATTCATCCCCCTGATCGAAGGCGCCGGGCAGATCAGCCGTGTCACCTGCTGGGTGATCGACCGCGCCCTGAATGAACTGGCGGCCTGGAACGACGACGAAATCCGCCTGGCCATCAACCTTTCGGCCCAGGACTTCAAGGGCCTGGACATCGCCAGCACCCTGAGCCGCGCCTGCCAGCGTTCCCGCATCGCGTCGTCACGGCTGGAAGTGGAGATCACCGAGGGCGAATGGATCAGGGCCGACCCGCAGGTCATCAGCCAGTTGGCGGCTGTGCGCGAATTGGGCGTGGACGTGGCCATCGATGATTTCGGCACCGGCTACAGCAACTTTGCCTACCTGCATGAAATACCCGCCAATGTGCTGAAGCTGGACAAGTCACTGGTGACCGGCCTCGAACACTGCCCGCGCAACCGCATCATCGCCCGCTCAGTGTTCCAGTTGGCCCATGAGCTGGGCTACCGCACCGTGGCCGAAGGCATCGAAACCTTCCGTTGCCTGAACCTGGTGCGCGAATACGGCTGCCATGAAGCCCAAGGCTATTTCCTCAGCCGGCCCCTGCCACTGGCGCACTTCATACGGCCCAGCGATGACATCGCCCTGAGCTTCAATCCCCGTCAGCCGGCGCGCAGCGGGGCGCCGCTGACGGTCGCCATGAAAGTCTGAACAGGTCGGCCTGGCGCGGCGCTTAACGCCCCAGGCTGGCGTACTGAAAGCAGGCAAACGACATCGCCTCGAAGCGGCTGGCTATCGCTCCACTCCCGACTCGGACGGCCAGCAGACCTCTGGCAGTGCTTCAAATTGAGGTCGCCCAAACAGAAAGCCCTGGAACAAGTTGACCCCCATGCCATGCAGCTTCAGGTATTCCTCGGCCGTTTCCACTCCTTCGGCGATCACTGAAATCCCAAGCGACTGGCAGATGCCGAGAATGCCTTCGGTGATGGCAGAACGGACTTTGTCCTGATGGATGTTTCTGATCAGTTGCATATCCAACTTGATGATATCCGGCTGAAACTCCGCCAGCAGCCCCAGCCCCGAGTAACCCGCACCAAAATCGTCGATGGCGGTCTGAAAGCCCTGGCGTTTGTATTCGAGCAGGATGTTCTTGAGGTGCTGTTTCTCCACGACCTGCTCGTTCTCGGTGATCTCGAAGATGATACGGCGGATCGGAAAGTCGTATCGTCTTGCCGCATCCAATGTGGCACGAATGCAAGTCTCAGCCTGGTAGACGGCATTGGGCAGGAAATTGATGCTCAGGTAACAGGGCACCTTGAGCCTGGCGGCCAACTCGACCGCCTTTATCCGGCAAGCCTGGTCGAAGGCATAGCGATTTTCTTCGCTCACTCTGTCCAGAATCCCTTGGGCACCGCTTCCGTCCGTTCCTCGAACAAGTGACTCGTAGGCAAAAATCTTCCGGGTTCTGGCGTCGACGATGGGCTGGAACGCCATGCTGAACTCAAACGCAAGCTTCTGGCCGTCCCTGCAGTTTCGGCAGCCAACCGGACGGTTCGATACGAGCGAACGGTCGTGCGGATTCATCTTTCTTACCTCAGCGGTTCATGAGCCTGGGGCAGCTGACGTTGCCGTGGGTATTCGCGCACCGGCTGGACTTTCCTGACCAATAGGGCATGAACAATTGGCACTCTGGCACCAATCCGTCATCGATAATAGTTTTACCGTAAAGAAAATTGTAAACGTGGCCTTTTTTCAACGGCCTCACTCCTGTTCACAAGGGCCGGATGAACGGGCTAGCGCACCTTGGGCGCGCCGCACATCATTGCAGCCGGACGGCTGCGGACATGACCCAAAGCATGAACAGACGAGAAACTGCCACGACAGCGCCCCGATGGAGCGGCTGTTTCGTAGCGTGAAAACGCAGTGGGGGCCGACAGTGGGTTAGAGGATGACAGCCCTTGGATGGCAGGCCCTGGCCTCAGTAAAACCCAATTATTGCGACCATGATTTGACAATGCCGTTCTTGTCGAACGTGACACTAAGGTAGCTGCTGTCATGGGTTTTATTGCCTGACAGTTCTTTAATCGAGTTATTCGCCTTGTCCAGATCATAAGTTTTATTGCTGGCCTGGGCGAGAGCCGACTTTGCGGAATCGGCACCAGGAAGCGTACCCACCAGATTGTAAAGCGATGTCAGATTGTCTCGTGCGGTACGTTTCTTGTAAACAACACTGGAACTGCCATCACTGTAATTGCTTTTAGAGTCCGGTTCACCATACAAGCTCACCACTTCAGCCTGAGTGGTTTTACCCTTGAAGATATGGGACGCCACGTAGCTTTCCGAGAACTTTTCATCCCCCATTACCGACGGCATTGAAGGCATTGAGCTGCAGCCGCTGGTAATGACCGAACTTAAAACCGCCATTGAAATCCATCTTTTCATCCCTACCCCCTCGGCTATGTACTTGAACCGTTATTTCTATATTCGCGATTGAGCCTTGCCCACGAAACATCCGCCGAGCCGGGGGTGAATAAACACGCCCTTGATACTCGGCAACAAGAGCTGAACCCGCTCCGAAACCATTCGACACCGATTATAAAGTTACACTTGAACGCCCGAGAAAATTCTCTTGCCCGTGCGTCTCAAACTGTTGCCTGTGCGTTTCGGTCGGCCTGCATCCGATCAAGGATCTTTTGCAGGGAAAACCCGGTGTGCGCAGGGTTGGACTTTGCCGTGTGACGGAGCCGGCCGGAAGCGGCCTGCTCCCGGGCTTCCGTGGGGGAGTACCCGAACGCGGCCTTGAACGAGCGACTGAAATGCGCGTTGCTTTTAAAACCGAACTGGAACCCCAGGCTGGAAATACGCTGCGGGTTGCCGAGGTCGCTCTGAAGAAGCTCCCGAGCCTTGTTCAATCGGCGTAACTGAATGTAGGCCGACACTCCCGACTCTTGTGCGAACAAACGGTACAAACGTGCTCGTGAAAGGCCCAACTGCCCGGCCACGAGGGCCGGAGACAGGTCGGGCCGGTGCAGTTGCTGTTCAATCAGTTGACGCGCGCGATTGAGCAGCGTGTGATCGATCTGCGCCTCGGCATCCGTGAAGTTGGCGGCACTGGGCGCCAGTGCGGCGGCGACCATGGCCAGCGTAGCCTGTTGAACGTAGGGAATGTCGTCGGGCTTGAGGTCAGGCAACCGATGCCGCAAGGCGCGCATGTGATCGGCCAGCAAGTCGCCCAACACCCCCTGCAGTACCCGCCCGTGAAGGTCCCTGGAGCCCAGGCGGGCGCTGAGGACGTCGCGAGGGATCGTGAGAATGATCGTATCGCCGGCGGCAATCACGCTATCGAGCTCGCGAGCCAGGTCGAGCACGTAGATCTGCGAATGCCCCGCGGCAAGCGTTGTGCGCCCTGCCGAACCATGGATGGAATGAGAGAGGCTCAGGCAGATGTAGTAATGATCGAGCCCATCACGGCGAATCATCTGCAGGGGCCGTTTCACACCGTAGTGCACCGGCGCGCACTCCCCCTCCCAAACACCGCACCCCATCAGGATTTCGCCAACAAAACTGGTCGTCAGGCGATAATTGAACCCTGATGACTCCGTTTTGCCGATATTGATGTCGAAAATGGCATTGACCTCCTCACGCCAGGCCTCGAATCGCGACCTGGGAGGAAGCGCCTGGGTACTGAACGTAAAAACCGGATTTCCCATGACGTATCGACTCGGTGATGACGGCTCATATTGGACTGGAACAACGGCGCAGTCAGGCTTTGCTCAGGAGGCGCCTGCTGGCGGGCCAGGCAAAAAGCTGGCCGAGCGGCACAGATGATCCATACTCCTGCGGTCGTATTACAAGAGGGTCGATGCCGTCATGGGCAACCGCACCGAAGAAGGTATCTATCGCCGGGCATTCGAGTCGTCCTCGGTGGGGTTGGCCCTGCTCGGGCTGGACGGCCGGGTCCAGCACGCCAATCGGGCCCTGGCGCGAATGCTCGGCCAGCCCGAGGCCGCCCTGCTGGGCTGTTCGCTGGACACGCTGGTGCATCCGCACGATCGCCGTGCCGTGGAGCGTGCCTTCGACCGTGCCCGACGCCAACATGAAGACATCGATTACGGCGAGATCCGCCTGGCGACACCAGACGCCGATGCGCAATGGGTGCACCTGGGCATGCAGATGGTCGAGGATGACGCGGGCGTCCCTTCCCATTGCCTGATTCGCCTGGAGCCGTCCCTGAGGCACCACCAGCACGCCGAGCAGATGTACCTGCTGAGCTACGCCCTGGACCACACCGCCGACGGGGTGCTGCTGCTGGATAGCCATCGACGCATCCGCTATCTCAATGAAGCCGCCTGCCGTCTCTCCGGGCAAACGCGCCAGCGCCTGCTGGGCCAGCCTCTGGCTGGCGTGCTGGCACCGGTCGCTGAGCAATTGGCAGGCCTGCTGGAGAACGACGAGAGCCCTCAGGAGGGCGCGCAAGCGCAACGGGTATTCAGTTGCGAATTGATCGTGCCCGGCGAGGACTATCCCCGTTATGTCACCATCCAGCTCAACCATTTCCGCTATGACCGACGCCCCTATAGCCTGGCTTTGATCCACGATTTCTCCGAACAACGGCACATCGCCGGGACCCTGCTGCGCAACGAGCGTCAGCTCCGCGCGCTGATCGAAAACACCCACGATGCCATTGGCCGGCTGACCCCCGACTTCCGTCTGATCTACGCCAACCCGGCCCTGGAAGCGCTGTGCCGCCTGCCATTGGTGGAGGCCCGCGGTCGACCGGCCCGGGAAGCCTTCGGCGACAACTCTCAGGTGGATATCATGGCTGACCTGGTGCGCGAGGTCGCCTCCACCGGCGAGTCGAGGGAGGAGGAACTGATTCATGGGATCGACGGCCCCGCCGACCAGCAGATCCACTATCTCATTCAGCTCGTGCCGGAGCGGAACGCGCAGGGCGAGGTGACCAGCGTCATCTCGGTGGCCCGTGACATCACGGGCATCCGCAAGGCCGAGCGGCGCCTGGCCGCCAGCAACCGTCAGTTGCGCGAACTCTCCAGCCGTCGGGAAAGCGCCCGAGAGGAAGAGCGCAAGCTGATCGCCCAGGAGATCCACGACGAACTGGGTCAGCACCTGACGGCCCTGCGCATGGGCATTTCCCTGCTGCGCCTGAAGCACGCAGAGCAGGCACCCGGACTTGGCGATGGCGTGGAATCGCTCATGGCGCTGTGCGACCGTACCATCGGCGTGGTCCGATCCATCGCCACCAGCCTGCGGCCTGCCGCTCTCAACATGGGACTGTACCCTGCCCTGGAATGGCTGATCGACGAGTTCCGCAGCCACCACACGCACATCGCCTGTGAACTGCTGTCCCCCAGCGGCGCGCCGGCCCTGGGCGACGGCCAGGCCACCACTGCGTTTCGTATCGTGCAAGAAGCGCTGACCAACATCGCCCGCCATTCCGGTGCCACTCGTGCGATCATCAGCCTCGAGTGCGTCGACGATCGCTATGTCCTTGACATTACCGACAACGGCCATGGCTTCGACCCGGCCAAGGTCGGCAAGCATTCGCTCGGACTGGCCGGCATGCGCGAGCGCGGCGCCAGCCTGGGCGGTGAAGTCGTGATCTTCAGCCACCCGGGCCATGGCACCACGGTACAGGCCACCTTTCCCGTCAACGAGCCCAGGGAGCCCCTATGATCCGCCTCTTCATCGCCGATGACCATGCCATCATGCGTGGCGGCCTCAAGCAGTTGATCGAGTTCGATCGCCGTCTTCAGGTGGCGGCGGAAGCCGAGAATGGCGCCCAGGTGCTGGAGCGGCTGCGCGAAAGCGGATTCGACCTGCTGTTGCTGGACATGAGCATGCCCGGCCTCAGCGGCGAGGACCTGATCAGCCGCGTGCATGCCCGCTATCCGAAACTGCCCATCCTGGTCCTGAGCATGCACAACGAGGCTCAGATCGCCCAGCGCGCCTTGCGCGCCGGAGCCAACGGCTATCTGACCAAGGACCACAACCCGGAAACCCTTCTTGCCGCAATCCACAAGGTTGCGGGAGGCGGCCGCTACCTGGACCCCCGCATTGCCGAACAGCTCGCCTTCGCCAGCAGCAGCCCGTCGGACGATGCCTCCACTCAGCTCTCCGATCGCGAGTTCCAGATTCTGCGACTGCTGGGCAAGGGCTTGAGCGTCAACCAGATCGCGGACCAGTTGGTGATCAGCAACAAGACCGTCAGCACCCACAAGGCCCGGTTGATGGAGAAGATGGGGTTCACCTGCAATGCCGAAATCATCAAGTACGCCATGACCCACGGCCTGACGGCCTGACCCGCCCCGCCTGGAAGGGCTTCGCCGCTCAGTCCCGACGCGAGGCAGTCCTCGTGGCCTGTCTGGAGACAGCCGTAGCCCGCCCCTCAGGAAATCCCTACAGAAAAGAAAGATGTCCTTATGCCATCACCGGGATAGGACGATAGAACCTGGCGCACCGTACGCCCATTCTGAGCACACCCCCGCAGCACGACACCGCTGCGGGCCTTGTGTTCTGAAGGAGCGTGACAGTGACCCGTCCAAGCCCGATTTCCAGTGCCTCCTGGCGCCCCATCGCCCTCTGCGGTTTCGGTTGCGCGGTGCTGTTCTGGCTGGCCAGCCGGTTTCCCTCCCCGGCCTGGGCCCTGGCGGCCGGTGCGCCTGCTCTGCTGCTTGGGCTCGTCCTTGCCCGCTGCCGCAACACCTACGAACAGAGACTGAGCCGTGCCGAAAACGAGGCGCTTGCCGAAAGCGCGCGTACCGATGCCGAGCGGCATGTCCAAGGGCTGGCGGAGCTGTGCATTCGCATCGCGCCCATCTGGTCGGCGCAGATCGAATCGGCCCGCCAGCAGACTCAAACCGCTATCGAGGCGCTGTCTGAACGCTTCTCCCGTCTGGCCGGCCGCATCAGCGCCGCAGCCTCCCATGGCATGCAGGCCGACAGTGACTCACTGATCAACCTGCTCGCCCAGAGTGAAGTGGAACTCGATGGCATCGTCAGCCAACTGCGCCTGGCGCTCTCCAGCAAGGAGAGCACGCTGCAGGAAATGGAGCGGCTCAACAGCTACACCGCCCAACTGCGTACGATGGCCAAGGAAGTGGGTGATGTCGCCAAGCAGACCAACCTGCTGGCACTCAACGCCGCCATCGAAGCCGCCCGGGCCGACGAGGCCGGCCGCGGCTTCTCCGTCGTGGCTGACGAAGTGCGCAAGCTTTCCACCCTCTCCGAGGAAACCGGCCAGCGCATTGCCGACATGATCGAGACTGTCAGCGACGCCATCGAACGTGCCCTGCATCACTCCAACGAGCATGCCAGCCGCGATGCCGGCATCCTGGAGCAGGCCAGCCAGGAGATCCGTCAGGTGATCGGACTCTTCCAGACCGGTGCCAACCGCCTGGTGGAACAGGGCAACGTCCTGCACAACGACAACGCCGCGGTTGGAGAGGAAATCGGCGAAGTACTCGTCGCACTGCAGTTCCAGGACCGTGTCAGCCAGATGCTCGGCCACATGCGCGACGACATCGGCCGCCTGGCCCGGCATCTGGAAGAAGACGCTGCGCGCCATGTGGATGCCCGCTCCTGGCTCGACGAACTCTCTCGCACCTACACCACCCCCGAACAACACGCCATCCACAGCGGCCGCAAGAGCGGTGCTGGCGTGGCCGACTCCACTTCCGACATCACCTTTTTCTGAGGACAGGCCATGGCCAAGACCATTCTGATCGTCGACGACTCCGCCTCCATCCGCCAAGTGGTGGGCATGACGCTGAAAAACGCCGGCTACGAAGTGCTGGAAGGCGTCGACGGCAAGGACGCGCTGACCAAACTCGATGGACGCAAAGTGCACCTGATCATCAGCGACGTGAACATGCCGAACATGGACGGCATCACGTTTGTGAAGAACGTCAAGCAACTGGCGGCCTACAGGTTCACCCCGGTGATCATGCTCACCACCGAGTCCGGCGACGCCATGAAGGCGCAAGGCCAGGCTGCGGGGGCCAAGGCCTGGGTGGTCAAACCGTTCCAGCCGGCCCAGATGCTGACGGCCGTTTCCAAGCTGATCCTGCCCTGATCCGGAGCCCCCCATGAACACACTCAAAACCCCCGATGGCAGTCGCCGCCTGGTCCTGGACGGCGCGCTGACCATCTACACCGCCGCCGACACCAAGCTCCTGCTGGCCAACGCCCTGCGTGGCGCCGTCGACCTGCACCTGGATCTCAGTGCCATCGAGGAAGTCGATTGCGCTGGTCTGCAACTGCTGCTGGCAACCTGCAAGGAAGCCAGCCGCCAGCAGGTCAGCCTGAGCCTCGAAGGAGCCAGCGCGGCCATGACCGAGATCTTGCAACTGAGCGGGCTACGTGACCTGCTCCCTATCGAAGGGGCACGCCGATGAATCTCGACAATGTGATCGGCACCTTCATCGCCGAAAGCCGGGAATTGCTGCTGCAGATGGAGGATGCGTTGCTGCAGATCGAGCAGTCCCCGGATGACGCCGAACTCATCAACGCCATCTTCCGTGCCGCCCATACCATCAAGGGTTCCTCCGGGCTGTTCGGCTTTGACTCCATCGTCGCCTTCACCCATGTGGCCGAAAGCGTCCTGGATCGCGTCCGCGCCGGCGAGCTCCCCTTCAGTGCCGATCTCAGTGCCCTGATGCTGCTGGTGGGCGACCACCTCACCGGCCTGGTGAACCATGTTGCCGAGGGACGCGACCTGGCCGAACTGCCGCAAGACATGTGCATTCATGAAGCGGAACTGGTGGCACGGCTCAGCCAGTACCTGGGCGTGGCGACCGCACACTCCGCTCCAGCGTCCGTGGCGCCTGCGACGCTATCCAGCGATGGGGTTGCCAGCCGGCACTGGCACTTGTCCTTGCGCTTTGGCATCGACAGCCTGCGCAATGGGATGGACCCGGTGGCCTTCGTGCGCTACCTGCGCACCTTTGGTGAGCTGCGGCACGTCGAGCCGGTAGTCGATCACCTGCCCGAACTCGACACGCTTGACCCGGAAGCCTGCTACCTGGGCCTGGAAGTCGCCTTCGCCAGCGAGGCCGACCAGGCGGTGATCGAAGGTGCCTTCGACTTTGTCCGGGAGGACGGGCGCATCCGCATCCTGGCCCCTGGCGACTCGCTCGCCCGCTATGCCGACCTGCTGGCCGAACAGCTCGACGAAGGCGATGCCCAGCGCCAGCGCCTGTTGCGTTGCGGCACCCTCAGCGAGACCGAGCTGGCCCGACTGGGCGGCACGCCTGCCACTGAAACCGCGCAAGCCGCCACCCCCGGCGCAGCGGGCAGCGTCGACTCGAGCGATAGCGGCGCCGTGGGCAAGCCCGCCAAGGAAACCACCCGCGCCTCCGGCGAGGCCAACCTGATCCGCGTCGATGCCGGCAAGCTGGACCAACTGATCAACCTGGTGGGCGAGCTGATCATCGCCGGTGCCAACACCCGCATGCTCGCCCAGGGCAGCGGCCTGCTGAGCATGGGTGAATCCGCCGAGACGCTCTCACGCCTGGTGGAGGAAGTGCGCGACTGCGCACTGACCCTGCGCATGGTGCAGATCGGTACCACGTTCAACCGCTTCCAGCGGGTGGTGCGCGACGTCTCCAAGGAGTTGGGCAAGGACATCATCCTGCACATCAGCGGCGGCGACACCGAGCTGGACAAAACGGTGGTCGAGAGGATCGGCGACCCGCTCACCCACCTGGTGCGCAATGCCATGGACCATGGCATCGAGTCGGCCGAACAGCGCCAGGCCAGCGGCAAACCCCTGCAGGGCGTGGTACGGCTGAACGCCTATCACGAGGCCGGGGGCATCGTCATCGAGGTGAGCGACGATGGTGGCGGCCTCAACCCGCAGAGGATTCTCGCCAAGGCCGTACAGCGCGGGCTGGTCAGTGAAGGCCAGACACTGCCGGACAAGGACATCTTCAACCTGATCTTCGAGCCCGGCTTTTCCACTGCCGAGCAGATCAGCAACCTCTCCGGCCGCGGCGTCGGCATGGACGTGGTCAAGCGCAACATCACCGCCCTGCGGGGCACCGTGGAGCTCGACAGCCAGTTGGGCGTCGGTACACGCGTGCGCATTCGCCTGCCGCTCACCCTGGCGATCATCGACGGTTTCCTGATCGGCGTCGGCACGTCCAGCTACGTGGTCCCCCTGGACATGGTCGAGGAATGCATCGAGCTGCCCGGCGGCGACCTCGACGACCTCGATCAGTTGGACCTGCGCGGTGATGTGCTGCCCTTCATCCGCCTGCGCCATCTCTTCGACGAAACCAGCCCGCGCCCCCGTCGGGAGAACGTGGTGGTCGTCAGCTATGCCGGGGTGCGTGCCGGCCTGGTGGTAGATCAACTGCTGGGCGAATTCCAGACCGTGATCAAGCCGCTGGGCAAGGTGTTCGGACAGATCCCGGCCCTCTCCGGCTTCACGATCCTGGGCAGCGGCGCCGTGGCGTTGATCCTGGACATCCCCGGTTTGCTCGCTCAATTCACACAGCCCGCCCGCCCCAGCGCCTCAGGCGCTGCCCTTGCCCAATGGAGTAGCCAGCCATGAACATCGCCCTGCGTATCCTCGCCTTGACCGCGACCGCCCTCTTCGCCCTGCTGGCCCTGGCCCTGGCATCGAACCAGGCTGTCGCCCTGATCATCCCCATCGCCATCGTGGCAGCCGTTGTCATCGCTCTCCAGGGATGGCAACTGCAACACAGCCTGGCGAACCAGCTCGGCGGTGACCTCCAGGCACTGGTCGAGCTGGGTCAGCAACTGGTGCGTGGTGAAACCAGCCCGACACCGCCCGCACCCGCCGTCGCCGGCTCGCTGCGGGGCACTCTGCAACAGCTCAGCGTTCAGATAGAGGGGCTTGCACAGAACCTGCAACACGTTCTTGAAGAACACGCACGCGGTGACATCGATGTCGCCCTGAACACCCGCCTGCCTGGCCTCTACGGTGAAATGGCCCAAGGCATCAATACGCTCGTGGCGAGCCACATCGACGTGAAGAAAAAGGCCATGGCCTGCGTCTTCGCGATCGCCCAAGGGAACCTCGGTGCTCCGCTGGAGGCCTTCCCGGGCAAGAAAGCCTTCATCAATGAAAACGTCGAGACCTTGCGTGGCAACCTCACCAGCCTGCTGAGCGAAATGCGCCGCATGTCAGACGAGCACGACAAGGGCGACATCGACGTCGTCATCGATGCCTCGCGCTTCCAGGGCAGCTATGGAGAAATTGCCCAGGGCATCAACGACATGGTTGCAGGCCATATCAGCGTGAAGAAAAAGGCCATGGCCTGCATCAAGGCCTTCAGCGAAGGTGACCTGACCGCGCCCCTGGAGCGCTTCCCAGGCAAGAAGGCTTTCATCAACGATAGTATCGAGACCTTGCGGCGCAACATCCAGGCCCTGATCGAAGACACCCAGATGCTCAGCCAGGCCGCCCTGGACGGCCGCCTCGATACCCGCGCCGATGCCAGTCGCCATGAAGGAGACTTCCGCCGCATCGTCAACGGCATCAACGATACGCTGGAAGCCATCGTCACTCCGCTGCGCGAAGCCATGAACGTGATCGAGGGAATGGCCAGCGGCGATCTGACACGCACCATGGACGGCCGCTACAACGGACACCTGGACGAACTGCAGCAGTCGCTCAATGCAACGGTAAGCAAACTGGCCGACGTCATTGGTCAGGTCCACCAGTCCACCAGCATGCTCAGCAGCGCCGCCGAGGAAATCTCCGCCACCGCGCAGAGCCTGAGCGAGGCAGCGTCCAGTCAAGCCGCTTCGGTCGAGGAAACCAGCGCCTCGATGGAGCAGATGTCCGCCTCCATTGCCCAGAACACCGA
>NZ_AQOH01000295.1 GCF_000364705.1 Pseudomonas fuscovaginae SE-1
CCGTCAGCGGCGATAGCGTTGGCACCAGGTGTCTTGTCGTAGCCGTCAGCGGCGACAGCGTTGGCGCCAGGTGTCTTGTCGTAGCCGTCGGCAGCGATAGCGTTGGCGCCAGGTGTCTTGTCGTAGCCGTCGGCAGCGATAGCGTTGGCGCCAGGTGTCTTGTCGTAGCCGTCAGCGGCGATAGCGTTGGCACCAGGGGTTTTGTCGTAACCGTCGGCAGCGACGCGATAGGCACCTGGAGTGTGGCTGGAACCATCGGCAACGTAGGTGTTGGCGGCCAGTACGGAAAGAGTCAGGGCGAGGATCAGTTTGGTTTTCATGGTCGTTGCTCCAGTCGGGTGTTCGTTTTGTTCAGTGGGTGTGGAAGTCATACTACGCTCGTTTATTCGATTAAAAAGCGCAAATAAGCGCTTAAATTAATCGTATAATTCGATGTATTGTGCGGCGCGATCAAATGGCGGTCACCGGATGCCCGAGGGCAGGTACGCAAATCGATTGGGTGTAGGGTCAGGATGGAGTAGGGGAATTAAGTCGCTATTAATTCCGGGCTTGCACGAAATGCAGAAGGGCTCTGTAGGAGCCGGCTTGCTGGCGATAGCGGTGTATCAGTCGGCATTTACATCGACTGGCGCACCGCAATCGCCAGCAAGCCGGCTCCCACTCAAGAGCAATGCCGGTCCCGCAATCGGGAACCGGCAGAAGGGGTGATCAGTCGGTCTCGATCCGCGAGTGCTTGCGGGTGTCCTTCATGGTGACGTACACCAGCAGCGACACCGCGATGCAGGCGGTCACGTACCAGTAGTAGCCGGTCTCCATGCCGATGCTCTTGAACCACAGCGCGATGTACTCGGCGGTACCGCCGAAGATCGACACGGTCAGCGCGTAGGGCAGGCCCACACCCAGGGCACGGATTTCAGTCGGGAACAGCTCGGCCTTCACCACGGCGTTGATCGAGGTGTAGCCGCTGACGATGATCAGCGCCGCCATGATCAGGAAGAACGCGCCCCACCATGTCTGGATGGTGTGCAGTGTGCTGAGGATCGGTACGGTGCAGAGCGTGCCGAGAATCCCGAAGGCGATCAGGATCGGCCGCCGCCCGACCTTGTCCGACAGCGCGCCTACCACCGGTTGCAGGCACATGAACAGGAACAGGGTGGCCGCCGAGATGGTGGTGGAGTCGGCGATGCTCATGCCGACGGTGTTCACCAGGTACTTCTGCATGTAGGTGGTGTAGGTGTAGAACGCCAGGGTGCCGCCCATGGTCAGGCCGACCACGGTCAGCAGTTCCTTGGGATGACGCAGCAATGTGCGCATCAGGCTCTCTTTCGGCTTTTCCTTCTTCTTCACGAACGATTCGGTTTCTTCCATGCCGCGCCGCAGGTAGAGCGCGATCACCGCGCAGAGCGCGCCGATGCCGAACGGAATCCGCCAGCCCCAGTCCTGCAACTGTTCGACGCTGAGGATCTGTTGCAGCACGATCAGCACCGCCAAGGCGATGAGCTGGCCGGAGATCAGCGTCACGTACTGGAAGCTGGAGTAGAAGCCACGACGTTCCCGGGTCGCCATCTCGCTGAGGTAGGTGGCGGAGGTGCCGTATTCGCCTCCGACCGACAGCCCCTGCATCAGGCGGGCCACCACCAGCAGGATCGGGGCGCCGACGCCGATGGTTTCATAGCCGGGCGTCAGGGCGATGATCAGCGAGCCTGCGCACATCAGCAGGACCGAGGCCATCAGTGCCGCCTTGCGCCCCTTGCGGTCGGCGTACAGGCCCATCAGCCAGCCGCCAAGCGGGCGCATCAGGAAGCCCACGGCAAAAATCGCGGCGGTGTTGAGCAGTTGAGCGGTGGTATCCCCCTTGGGGAAGAAGACCTTGGCGAAATACAGCGAGAAAGCGGCGTAGACGTACCAGTCGTACCACTCGACCATATTGCCGACCGAGCCGCTGAAAATCGATTTCAGACGGCTGGCGGTGGTTCTTTCTTGTGTCGGCACGGCCGCCGACCCCAGGGGCAGGGTAGTGGAGTTATCCATCTAGGGAACCTTACGAGTCATTGTTTTTGTGGAGCGCGCGTGAACGCAGCCTGCAGGGGGCATAGCAGGAGCCGTGCCAGGGCTGAAAGTGCCGATCTAGAGAGGGCTCAAGGATTTTGTGAGCGGAAATCCGCTTGTGCGGGAGTGAACGATGAGCGGAAATCCGCCGATGTCGTTGTGGACTTCGGGGCGCACCCTGTGGCGAGCGGGCTTGCCCGCGCTGGGTCGCGAAGCGGCCCTGAAGCCTGCAATTGCGGTGTATCAGACTTGGCCGGGATCATGATGCTGCGACTGCCTTGCAGTCGAACGCGGGCAAGCCCGCTCGCCACGGGGGAGACGTGGTCAGTCGTCCCGCAGGAAATCTTCGCGCGTCAGCCCGTGGCGCTGCATCTTCTCGTTGAAGGTGCGCCGCGGCAGTTGCAGTTCTTCGAGCACCGCCTTGACGTCGCCCCTGTGCCGGGTCAGGGCCGAGCGCAGGCATTGCGCTTCGAAGGCCTCCTGCTGGGCCGCCAGGGACTGGCCCGGCTCAAGAGTGATCGGCTCCGGCTCGCCCAGGCCGAGCACCGAACGTTCGGCGGCATTGGCCAGCTCCCGTACGTTGCCCGGCCAGTCATGACTCAACAACCGGCCCAGTTGCGACCCGCTCGGTGGGGTCGTGCTACGCCCCAGGCGTTCGGCCGCGTTCTGGGCAAAGTGTTCGAACAGCAGCGGGATATCCTCGCGCCGGTCGCGTAATGGCGGCAGACGCAGTTCGGCCACGGTCAGCCGATACGCCAGGTCTTCGCGAAAACGTCCGGCCCGGGCTTCTTCCAGCAGGTCGGGCTTGGTCGCGGCAACGATGCGCAGGTCGACGGGGATGCTCTGGTTGGAGCCCAGGCGTTCGAGCTTCTGTTCCTGCAACACCCGCAACAGCTTGACCTGCTGGGCCAGCGGCATGCTCTCGATCTCGTCGAGAAACAGGGTGCCGCCATGGGCATACTCCAGCTTGCCGATCCGCTTGCCCTGCGCACCGGTGAAGGCACCGCTCTCATGGCCGAACAATTCGGCTTCGAACAACGGCTCGGGGATCGCCGCGCAGTTGAGGGCCACGAACGGCTTGGCCGAGCGCGGCCCGAAGTCGTGCAGGCAGCGGGCGACCAGCTCCTTGCCGCTGCCGGTTTCGCCGCGGATCAGCACGTTGACCGGTAGCGGCGCCAGTTCCAGCACCTGTCGGCGCAGGGTCTGCAGGCTGCGGGAGACGCCCAAGAGGCAGGCGTCGAGGCGCGAGCGACTGTCGGCCTGTTCGTGCAGGAGGCGGTTTTCCAGCACCAGTCGGCGTTTCTCCAGAGCACGGCCGAGACTGCCGAGCAGGGCTTCGGGGCTGAAGGGTTTTTCCAGGAAGTCGTAGGCACCGTCCCGCATCGCCTCGACCGCCATCGGTACGTCGCCGTGGCCGGTCAACAGGATCACCGGCAGGTCGGGGTCGAGGGCACGCACCCGCGCCAGCAATTCCAGGCCGCTGAGGCCGGGCATGCGCACGTCGCTGATGATCACCCCGGGAAAGTGCGCCGGCAGTTGTCCCAGGCACTCCTCGGCCCGGCTGAACAGTTGGACCGAGAAACCCGACAGGCTCAGCCACTGTTCCACGGCCGTGCGGATGCTGGCTTCGTCATCGACCACGATTACCGAGTTCAACATGGTTCGCAGACCTCCAGGGCGATCGGCAGGGCCAGGGTGAAGCAGGCGCCGTCGTGCCGGTTGACGACGCTCAGGCGGCCGCCCTGTTCATGGACGATCGCATAGGAAACCGCAAGTCCCAGGCCGAGCCCTTCGCCGACCGGCTTGGTGGTGAAGAACGGATCGAAGACTTTGGTCAGGTGTTCCTCGGCAATTCCACCGCCACTGTCGGCCACCGTCAACAACCACAGTTGCTGGTCGGCCTCGATACGGATCTCCAGGCGCTTGAGCGGCTTGCCGTGCATGGCGTCGAGGGCGTTGCGCAGCAGGTTGATCAGCACCTGTTCGAGACGGATCGCATCGCCGCGGACCCTGGCCGGCCGGGTCAGGTGCAGGACGATGCTGACGTTGTCCTCACGCAGGCGCGGATCGAGCAGTTGCAGCGCCTGGTCGACCACGCCGGCCAGGTCCAGCGGCTCGCGCAGGCCGCTGGGGCTTTGTCGGGCGTAGGTCTTGAGGTGGCCGGTGAGGGCGGCCATCCGGGTCAGCATCTGCTCCAGTGGCGCCAGCGCTTCGCGCGCGGCGTCGAGCCGGCCGTGGTCGAGCAGCAGGCGCAGGGTCGCCAGTTGCATGCGCTGGGCGGTCAGCGGCTGGTTTATTTCATGGGCCAGGGCGGCGGACATCTGTCCCAGCGCCGCCAGCTTGGCTGACTGTACCAGGCCATCCTGGGCGGTGCGCAGAGCGCGGGTGCGCTCCTCCACCAGCCGTTCCAGCTCCGCGCGGCTGCGCTGGCGCAGGCGGGCCAGACGCCAGCGCTGGCTGAGAAACAGGACGAGAAACACCAGGGTCAGCCATAGGCCGGCACCGGCGAGGCCGGCGTTGCGCCGTTCCTCGGTGGCCGGTTGCGGCTTGCGCAGCAGGTGCAGGGTCCATTGCTCGGTGTCCAGCGGCAGCGATTCCCAGAGCAGGTCGGCACTGCCTTCGGGTGTGGCCACCCGGCTCAGATAGCTGTGGCTGTCGAACACCCGCAGGGTCCGGTGCTCGATGGTACTCAGGGGCTGCTTGTCGTACTGGCGGGTGCGGCCGATTTCACTGCGGTCGCTGTCCGACAACGGGCGCAGCAGTCGGTAGCGCCAGTCCGGCTGGTTGGCGATGAACACGATGTCGCGGGCGTCGCTGACCAGCAGGATATCGCTGCCCTTGCCCCACTCGCGTTCGAGCTCGGGAAACTCCAGCTTGACCACCATGGCGCCGATGAACTCGCCGTTGTCGTTGAGCACTGCGCTGGAGAGGAAGTAGCCGGGAATCCCGCTGGTCACCCCGACCGCGTAGAAGTGCCCGCTGCCTTCGCTACGGGTCTGGTTGAAGTAGGGACGAAAGCCGTAGTAGTGGCCGACATAGCTGCTGGGCAGGCGCCAGTTGCTGGCGGCCACCGACAGGCCGTTGCGATCGAGCAGGTGCAGGGTCGAGGAGTGGGCGGCACCGTTCAGGCGTTCCAGCTTGCGGTTGAGCGCATCCTGCTGTTGCGGGCTGATCGGCCCGTTGAGGGCCGCGCGCAGTTCCGGGTCCAGGGCGATCACGGCCGGCAGGGCGCGGTAGCGCTCGATCAGGGTATGCAGGGAGTTGGCGTACAGCGCCAGTTGATCGTGGCCGCGGAGCGCGTCATCCAGTAATGCCTGCTGCGTGGCCCGGTGCATGGCCCAGCCGGCGGCCAGCACGGTGCCGGCGAGAATCAGCAGGGTATGGAGCAGCAGACGCAGGGAGCGGGGGATCGGCGGCATGCGGGCAACGACAGGCTTGGAGAGAGGGCAGGAAAGATAACATGCCCGTCCAGACCAACGCTGACTTGCCGATCGTTCCCACGCTCTGCGTGGGAATGCCTCTCTGGACGCTCGGCGTCCGCTCTTGTGACGCAGAGCGTCACGGGCTGCGTGCCCACGCTGAGCGTGGGCACTATCATCAAGCGGAGCGCCGCCCGACTGTCTCCTACAAGGAGGGGTTACAGCAGTTCGAAGCTCTGTTGCGTCACGTCCCGGGAATCCAGGCCAATCTGCACGTTGAACTTGCCCGGCTCGGCGACGTACTGGAGCTGGGTGTTGTAGAACTTCAGGTCGTTCTCGTCGATGGTGAAGTGAATGACCTTCTCTTCACCGGCCTTGAGCAGCACCTTCTGGAAGTTCTTCAGTTCCTTGACCGGACGGATCATCGAGCCGGCCACGTCCTGGATGTACAACTGCACCACGGTCTCGCCATCACGCTTGCCTGTGTTGCGCACGGTGATGCTGGCGTCGAGCTTGCCGCTCTTGTTCAGCGTGGTCGAGGACAGGGCCATGTTGCTCAGGCTGAACTCGGTGTAGCTCAGGCCGTAGCCGAACGGATACAGCGGGGTGTTTTCCTCGTCGAAGTACTGCGAGGTGTAGTTGCCCGGCTTGCCCGGCGTGAACGGTCGGCCGATGGTCAGGTGGTTGTAGTACATCGGTACCTGGCCGACCGAACGCGGGAACGTGATCGGCAGCTTGCCCGACGGATTGTAGTCGCCGAACAGCACGTCGGCGATGGCGTTGCCGCCTTCGGTCCCGCTGAACCAGGTTTCCAGCACGGCGTCGGCCTGGTCCTGTTCCTGGCCGATGGTCAGCGGACGGCCGTTCATCAATACCAGCACCAGCGGCTTGCCGGTGGCCTTGAGGGCGGCGATCAGCTTGCGCTGGGTCTCGGGGATGTTCAGGTCGGTACGGCTCGACGACTCGTGGGACATGCCGCGCGACTCGCCCACCGCCGCGACCACCACGTCCGCCTGCTTCGCGGCCTGGACCGCCTCGTCGATCAACTGTTGCTCGGGACGAGGGTCGTCGACCACTTCCGGTGCATCGAAGTTGAGGAAGTTCAGGTAGTCGACGATCTTCTTGTCGGTGGTGATGTTCGAGCCACGGGCGTAGACCAGTTGGCCCTTGTCGCCCAGGGCACGGCTCATGCCGTCGAACAGGGTAACCGACTGCGCGGGCTGGCCGGCGGCGGCCCAACTGCCCATCATGTCGATCGGTGCCTTGGCCAGCGGGCCGACCACGGCGATCTTCGCCGATTTTTGCAGGGGCAGGGTCTGCTTCTCGTTCTTGAGCAGTACCAGGCTGCGCTTGGCCACGTCGCGGGCTTCGGCGCGGTGCAGGCGGCTTTCGGCGTTGGTGTCGGCCGGGTCGTCCTCGGCCTTGCCGATCCGCAGGTACGGATCCTTGAACAGGCCCATGTCGTACTTGGCGCCGAGCACTTCACGCACGGCATTGTCCAGGTCGCTCTGCGGCACTTCGCCGGACTTGATCAGCCCCGGCAGCTCCTTGCCGTACAGCGAGTCGTTCATGCTCATGTCGATGCCGGCCTTGATTGCCAGCTTGGCCGCCTCGCGACCGTCCTTGGCGACGCCATGCTTGAGCAGTTCGAAAATCGCCCCGTGGTCGCTGACCGCCAGGCCCTTGAAGCCCCAGTCCTTGCGCAGCAGGTCCTGCATCAGCCAGGTGTTGGAGGTGGCGGGCACCCCGTTGACCGAGTTCAGCGCGACCATCACCCCCCCTGCACCGGCGTCGATGGCGGCGCGGTAGGGCGGCAGGTAGGTCTGGTACATCTTCACCGGGCTCATGTCGACCACGTTGTAGTCGCGGCCGCCTTCCACCGCGCCGTACAGGGCGAAGTGCTTGACGCTGGCCATGATGCTGTCCGGCAGGCTCGGGCTCTTGCCCTGGTAGGCCTGGACCATTACCTTGGCGATGCGCGAGACCAGATAGGTGTCTTCGCCGAAGCCTTCGGAGGTGCGGCCCCAGCGCGGGTCGCGAGAGATGTCGACCATCGGCGCGAAGGTGATGTCGAGGCTGTCGGCGCTGGCCTCCTGGGCGGCGATGCGTCCGGAGCGGCCGATGGCGTCCATGTCCCAGCTGGAGGCCAGGCCCAGGCTGATCGGGAAGATGGTCCGGTGGCCGTGGATCACGTCATAGGCGAAGAACATCGGGATCTTCAGCCGGCTGCGCATGGCCGCGTCCTGCATCGGACGGTTTTCCGGGCGGGAAATCGAGTTGAAGGTACCGCCGATGTTGCCCGCGGCGATTTCCTTGCGGATCAGTTCGCGGGGCATTTCCGGGCCGATGCTGATCAGGCGCAACTGCCCGATCTTTTCCTCGAGGGTCATCTGCTTCATCAGGTTGGCGATGAAGGCGTCCTTGTTTTCGATGGGGGCGGTCTTGCTGTCCGCCGCGACAGGGAGACTGGCCAGGCCGACAGCAAGGCCCAGCAAACACAGCTTCTTCATGAATGATCATCTCGGGAGCCCGGTCCGGCGACTGCTCGTTGAGCACCGGCCGGGCTGTTTCGTTATAGGGAGCGGCTATTGTCGTGCCAATAAATCCAGCACACTGCTGAACTGTTTTTCGCGCTGGGCATCTTTTAGCTGATTGGCTTCATACATTCCAGTGTCGGGGCGGATTATGTCCCGATCACGAAGGCATGAGGCCTTGGTCTCTGTCCCTTTCTATCGTTTCAAGGAGCGTTTCGAGCATGCAGGCACACCAAGGTTTGCGTTCGCGCTGGAGAATCGCCGTCCTGGCCCTGCTGGCCAGCGTGCTGGCGGGCTGCGGCATCAACAACATCCCCACCTACGACGAGCAGGTGAAGGCCAAGTGGGCCCAGGTACAGAACCAGTACCAGCGGCGAGCGGACCTGATCCCGAACCTGGTGGAAACCGTCAAGGGCTACGCCAGGCAGGAACAGGACACCCTGACCGCCGTGGTCGAGGCCCGCGCGCGGGCGACCTCGGTGCAGGTCGATGCCAGTACCCTGGACAACCCCGAGAAGCTCAGGCAGTACCAGGAGGCCCAGGGCCAGTTGACCGGCGCGCTCAGCCGGTTGATGGTGGTGTCGGAGCGTTATCCGGACCTCAAGTCGAACCAGAATTTCCTCGCCCTGCAGTCGCAGCTCGAGGGTACGGAGAACCGCATCAGCGTGGCCCGGCGCGACTTCATTCTCAGCGTGGAGAAGTACAATACCGAGATCCGTACCTTCCCCGGTCGCCTCTGGCATAGCCTGATGTACAGCGACCTGCCGCTGCGGCCGAACTTCGAGGCGACCAGCCAGGACGCCGACAAGGCGCCGCAAGTGAAGTTCTGACCGCTCGGGTCATCACGGATGAGGTAGACATGCGCATATTCAAGAGCGCCGTGTGGCTGTTGCTCTGCATGCTGGCCCTGACGGCCAGGGCCGAGTTGCGGTTCCCCGAACTGACCGGGCGGGTGGTGGACAACGCCGGCATGATCGAGGCGCCGGTGGCCGAGGCATTGACCCGGGAACTGCAGGCCCATGAAAAGGCCACCGGCGAGCAGATCGTGGTGGTGACCCTGCCGGACCTGCAAGGCGCGACCATCGAGGAGTACGGCTACCAGTTGGGCCGGCACTGGGGCATTGGCCAGAAGGACCGCAACAACGGTGCCCTGCTGATCGTCGCCCGCGACGAGCGCAAGGTCCGTATCGAGGTGGGGTATGGCCTCGAGGAGCGCCTGACCGATGCCCGTGCCGCGCTGATCATCAACCAGTTGATCGTGCCGCAGTTCAAGCGTGGCCATGTCTCCAGCGGTATCCGCTCCGGGGTCGAGGCGATGCTCGATACCCTCGGCGGCAAGGTTCGGGAGCCGGCTGAACCGCAGGGTGATTTCGGCTCACGGCATCCCTTGCTGGTCGCTTTCCTGTGCGTGCTGTTCGTGCTGTTCTGCGGCGTCATGCAACTGATGGGCTACGGCCCCAGGGGCGGTGGCTCGGGAGGCCTGGGCGGCGGTGGTGGCAGCCGTTCCGGTGGAGGTTTCAGCGGTGGCGGTGGCAGTTTTGGCGGCGGCGGATCGTCGGGCAGTTGGTAAACCATAATAACGAGAGAGCAGCACAACCATGGCCTTACTCAGTGAATACGAACAGCGCCAGGTCGCCGAAGCGATCGCGCGGGTGGAGCGCCAGACCGATGCGGAACTGGTGACGGTACTGGCCCGTCGCGCCGACGACTACGCCTATATCCCCCTGCTCTGGGCCAGCCTGCTGGCGCTGCTGGTGCCGGGCGTGATCAACTTCTTCTTCGGTTGGCTGAACAGCCACACCCTGTTGGCCGTGCAGTGGAGCAGCTTCATCCTGTTGTGCCTGCTGTTTCGCATTCCGTCGGTCACCAGCCGGCTGATTCCACGTTCGGTGCGACACTGGCGCGCCTCGGGGCTGGCGCGGCGGCAGTTTCTCGAACAGAACCTGCACCACACGGTTGGTGGTACCGGCGTGCTGATCTTCGTCAGCGAGGCCGAGCGCTATGTGGAGATCCTGGTGGACGAGGGTATCGCCCGGCGCCTGGACAACAGTGTCTGGGAGCCGATCGTCAAGGCGTTCACCGAGCGGGTCAGGCAGGGACAGACCCTGCAGGGCTTCGTCTCCTGCATCGAGGACTGCGGCAAGCTGCTGGTCACCCACGTGCCATTGACCCAGGCGCGCAACGAGTTGCCGAACCGCCTGGTGGTGCTGGGCTGATACAATGCCCGGCACTCCCTGATCCGATTCCTGCACGCCCGAGGCGCTTTCCTACATGTCAGTCACTGCAAAACCCGCCCAGTCCGTGCCGGACCACCATGCCCGATTCATCGAACTGCTCGAAACCAGCCTGGCGCAGAATGCCTTCATCAAGCTGGTGCTGGCCAGGCATGTCGGTGCCGAGGCGGACCTGCAGCGGCTGATCATCAAGCAACTGACGGTCAAGGACCAGCCCTGCCTGTCCTTCGTCTACCGCTACAAAACCCGCGACATCACCAAGAATTTTCCCGTGGCCGAGGGCGTGGCGAACATCGCGGCGCTGCTGCCGGCGTCGTTCAAGAACGCCCACTTGCTCTCACTGACCGACGAGATCCAGCTCGAATACAGCAAGAAGGGCAAGAGCACGCTGTTCAGGGGCAAGGCGCAACAGGAGCGGGAAGTGCCCTCGGCCGAACACAATCGCGAGAAGAATCGCTACCTGGAACTGAACCGGCCGTTCCTCACCGACCTGGGCGTGACCAACCGCCAGCATGAGTTGATCCCGGCGATGTCGCGCAAGTGGAAGCAGATCAACAAGTTCATCGAGGTGTTCTCCCATGCCCTGGGCAGCTCACCGATCCAGCTCGACCGGCCGGTGCGGGTGGCGGACTTCGGTTCGGGCAAGGGCTACCTGACCTTCGCCATCCACGATTACCTGTGCAACACCCGGCAGGCCGAGGCGCAGGTGACAGGCGTCGAGTTGCGCGAGGACATGGTGACCCTGTGCAATGCGGCCGCCGCGCGCCTGGAGCATCCGGGCCTGGTGTTCAAGTGCGGTGACGTGCGCAGCGTGGCACCGAGCGAGCTGGACGTGATGATCGCCCTGCACGCCTGCGATATCGCCACCGACTACGCGATCCATACCGGCATCCGCTCCGGGGCGGCGATCATCATGTGTTCGCCGTGCTGCCACAAGCAGATCCGCCAGCAGATCCAGAGCCCGGCGTTGCTCAAGCCGATGCTGCAATACGGCCTGCACCTGGGCCAGCAGGCGGAAATGGTCACCGACAGCCTGCGGGCGCTGTTTCTGGAAGCCTGTGGCTACGAGACCAAGGTCTTCGAGTTCATCTCCCTGGAGCACACCAACAAGAACAAGATGATCCTCGCGGTCAAGCGCGCCGAGCCCCAGGACCCGGCCCGGCTGCTGGCGAAGATCGACGAGCTCAAGGCCTTCTATGCCATCCAGGAGCACTGCCTGGAAACCCTGCTGCGCGGCGATGGCTACTTGAGCTGAACCCCGGGCGGCAACTGGCCCGGTTGCGCCGGGCGCACCCCGGCCTTGCGGCCCAGCATCACCGTGACGATCACCCCGGCGGCGAACAACCAGGTCACCGGTTCGACATGCTCGCCGAAGAACAGCGCCGAAAAGGCGATGGTGAAGAAGATCTGCAGCAACTGGATCTGGCTGACCCGGGCGATGCCGCCCAGGGCCAGCCCGGCGTACCAGGCGAAGAACCCGAAGAACTGCGAGAACATCGCCACGTAGCCGAAGGCCCACCAGGTCCGGGTGGAAACTGCGCCCTGGTGTTGCCAGGCCAGGTACAGCACCGGGCCGATCAGCACCGGCACCGACAGCACCAGCGCCCAGCAGATCACCTGCCAGCCACCCATTTCCCGGGCCAGGCGGCCGCCCTCGGCATAACCGAGGCCGCCGACGGCGATGGCGCCGAGCATCAGCAGGTCGCCGGCCTGGATGCTGCCGGCGCCGCTGAGCAGGGCATAACCGAGTACCAGCGCACTGCCCAGGGCCGCGCAGGCCCAGAAGGCTTTCGAGGGCCGCTCGTGGGACAGCCACGCCGCGTACAACGCCACGCACAGTGGCTGCAGGCCGTTGACCAGGGCGCCGTGGGAGGCCGGCAGGCTCTGCATGGCCCAGGCCGAGAGCACCGGGAAGCCGAGGATCACCCCGGCGATCACCAGCCATAAACCCTTGAACTGGCTCCAGGTCGGCCATTTCTCGCGTCGCCACAACAACAGCGCCGCCGCCGGGACCGCCGCCACCAGTGCTCGGCCGAGGCCGTTGAGCAGCGGGTTGATTTCCTGCACCACGATACGGGTGAAGGGCAGGGTCAGGCTGAAGATCACGACGCCCAGCAGGCCGAGCAGCATGCCGGTGTTTTCACGGGAGGACATAGGGACGAACCGAGCAGTAGGGTGGAGAACGGGTGTTCATTCAGCCATAAAGCCCGCAGTGGCGGCTGCTACAGATAGGCACAGAGTTGTCCGTACAGTTCGGCGGTACGTAGTAGCCGGTGATTACCCGTCCGGGTGCCCAGGGGCTACCTTGACTACTCTTGTCCGCTCAAGCGTTCACCCCGAGGAGTTCACCCCATGGCCGCGAAAAAGATCCTGATGCTGGTTGGCGATTATGTCGAAGACTACGAAGTGATGGTGCCGTTCCAGGCGCTGCAGATGGTCGGTCACCAGGTGCATGCCGTGTGCCCGGACAAGACCGCCGGCCAGACCGTGCGCACCGCGATCCATGATTTCGAGGGCGACCAGACCTACAGCGAGAAACCCGGCCACCTGTTCGCGCTGAACTTCGATTTCGCCCAGGTCGATGCCGCCGATTATGACGGGCTGCTGATTCCCGGTGGCCGTGCCCCGGAATACCTGCGCCTGAACGGCAGGGTGCTGCAGTTGGTGCAGGCCTTCGATCAGGCCGGCAAACCGATCGCCGCGGTGTGCCACGGCGCGCAATTGCTGGCGGCGGCGGGTATCCTTGAGGGCCGCGAGTGCAGTGCCTATCCGGCCTGTGCCCCGGAAGTGCGCCTGGCTGGCGGTCATTACGTCGACATCGCGGTCAGCCAGGCCCATGTCCAGGGCAACCTCGCCACCGCTCCGGCCTGGCCGGCGCATCCGAGCTGGCTGGCGGCATTCCTCGGCCTGCTGGGCACCCAGATCACCCTGTAAGCGAGGCAGCGCCGATGTGCGAACTCTATGTCAAAGCCGATCCGATTCTCTATGAGTCGCGGTCCCGCTCACTGCGTATCGGTGGCGTGGTGACCACCCTGCGCCTGGAAAACCAGTTCTGGGACATCCTCAGCGAGATGGCCGAGGGCGAGGGCGTGACCACCAACCAGATGATTACCCGCCTGTATGAGGAGGTGATGGACTATCGTGGCGAGGTGGTGAATTTCGCCTCGTTCCTGCGGGTCGGCTGTACTCGCTACCTGAGCCAGAAACGGGCCCAGGTCCGCGAGTTGAGCGTGGTGCGGGCGAACGCCGGTTGAGGGGGCCATGGCTGGCCCCATTGGCGTTATGTGGGAGCAATCGCACAGGCAAGCTGCCTTCACCAAGTCAGACGAGGGTCAGAAGTAGCGCGTCAGGCTGACCTTGAGGTTGCGTCCCACGCTGTAGGCGCGGTCGCCGCTCAGCTCCGGGCGGTAGTTGCGGTTCATCAGGTTATCCACCGTCAGGTTCACTTCCGTGCCCTTCAGGTGGCGCTGCTGCGGTTTCCACTGGGCGAACAGGCTCTGCACCACGTAGCTGTCGTTCTCGTACTGGTCGTAGAAGGCATCGCCGACACTGGTGCCCGGGCCACTGCTGTACTTGTCGCTGGGCACCCGGTCGGTCTTGCGCACGTAGACGCCCTGCCAGCCGACGCGGGCATCCAGGCTCGGGATCTTGGTGCCGAGCAGCACCACCCACTTGGCCGGTGGAATGTCCCGTGCCCAGACCGATGGCCCCCAGGGGTTGGTGTACGGGTTGTCGCGCTTGCCGGTCAGGTAGCTATAGGACAGTTGACCGAACAGGTAGCTGGAGTCGTAGAAACTCTCGACTTCGAAGCCCTTGATGGTGGTGCCGCCGACGTTGCGGTAGTTGGACATCGGGCCCGGCGGGCAGGCGGTGCTGATGGTGCCCCCATTGATCGCCTGGTTTTCGCAGCCCACGCCGGTGGCCTTGAAGATTTCGTCCTCGATGCGGTTGTGCAGGAAGGTGGTGCGGACCATCAGGTCGTCGTTGTCGGTGAGCAGCTTGGAGAAGTTGCTGATGCTGCCGAAACGCAGCGCGGTGATGCGTTCCGGGTCGAGGTCGACACTGGTGGCGGTGCGGCTGCCCAGCCCCTGGACTTCGTATTGCTCGTCGATCACCGGGGCCCGCCAGGTCTTGCTGTAGTTGGCGTACAACCCCTGGGTCGGCGTCACCCGCCAGAAGGCTGCCAGGCGTGGCGACCAGCCAGTGTAGGTGCGATCACTGTAGTCGTGGCCGATGGCCGGATCGGGGTTGGAGTAGTACGGCGCGTCGTTGGCCTCGCCACGGTTGCGCACGTGGTCGTAGCGCAGCGATGGGGTCAGGGTGAAGTCGCCCAGGGTCACGGCGTCCTCGATGAAGAAGGCATTGGCGTCGACCTTGCCGTGGGGCATGAAACCCGGCTGGAAGTGACCGTAGTTGTAGCGGGCGGTATTGTAGGTGTTGCCCGGCATCCACATTTCGGTTTCGCGGGCGTGCTTGCGGATCTGCGTGCCGACCGTCAGCGCGTGCTGCAGGGAACCGGTATCGAACAGGCTGGTGTTCTTGATCTCCAGTTCGCGGTCCCTGTAATCGGTGTCCATCTTGCGCCCGCCGGTGGCCAGGCTGAAGAAGGCGGTGGCGTTGCGTTCGTCGGTCTGGTCGGTGTTGGATTCGGAGTACTTGATCTTCAGGTCCACCAGCGGGTTGTCCAGTGGCTTGTATTCGTACTTGCCCGACCAGGTGGTGTCGATGGTTTCACGATTGGCCAGCATGCGCTTCAACGCACCTTCGTAACCATACAGGCGAATGTTCGAGGCGGTGGGTGGCGTCGGGTAGCTCTGGGCGGAGAACGGTGTCCAGCGCTCGCTGTTGGAGCGCGAATAGGACAGCTTGAGACTCTGCTCGTCGGTGAGATTCAGGTTCAACTTGAGCAACATCGCATCCAGGTCCTGGGCGGTGTTGGGGATGCGCTTGGGATTGACCGGATACTGGTTGTTGGGGTTGGGCGGGGCTTCGGCCAGCTTCATGTCGCCACCGTCACGCTGGGTCAGGAACACCAGGCCGTCGATCTTGCCGTCATCGGTACGGCCATAGGTCGCGCCGCTATAGGTCTGTTCATGGTTGTTGCTGGCGTAGCTGTACTTGACCATGGCGCCGCTGTTGCGGCCGTCTTCCAGCAGGTCGGGAGCATCCTTGGTTTCCATGTGTACGGTGCCGCCAAAACCGCCGTTGCCGGTTTCGGGCGAGTGCGGGCCCTTTTCCACCTCGATGCTCTTGATCAGTTCCGGCTCGATGAAGATGGTGCCCTGCTGGTAGCGCTCGAAGCTGCTCTTGGTCGCACCGTCGACGGTCAGCGGCACGTCCTCGGCATCGCCCAGGCCCCAGATGTTGATGGTCTGGCCACCCGGTTTCATCGAGCCGCCCATGCTGATACCGGGCAGCGTCGAGAGCAGAGAGGGAATGTTGCTCGGTTGGGCGCGCTCGATATCGTTCCTGGTCAGGGTCGAACGGCCGACGCTGCTGGAGTCGACTTCCTGGCCGTCGCCGAGAATGCTCATCGCGCCCAGTTGGATGGCGCTCTTTTCGGGGGCCGGGTCGGCATCGGTCCCGCGGATCACGAAAGTGCTGCCGACCTTGATCAGCTTGAAGTCGCCACCCTTGAGCAGCAGGCCGATGGCTTCCAGTGCGGTGAACTGGCCTTCCAGCGCTCGTGCCGGGATACCGTGCAACTGGTCCTCGTCGAACAGCAACTGGATCTGGGTTTTCTGCGCCACCTGGCTGAGAGAGGTCGCCAGCGACTGCGCTGGCAGGCTCATGGCAACCTTGTCGGCTGCCTGGACCTGAAGGCTGGCCACCAGGCAGGCGACGACCAGGGTTGGGCGGGAACAGCGATGGAACAGCTCGTGAGCAGCGCGAAACATGGAATCCCCCGACGTGGCCAAAGGCCAAAAAGGCGTTCGTTCAGAACGCAATCGGGGAGGAAGACGCGGCAGTGAAAAAATACCTCACCTGCGAATGAAAAATATTCTCATGAATATCTATCTGCGGCTCTCGATCCGCACCTGGCCGTCGTCCAGTGCCACGGTCCGGACCGGGATCAACGCCGGCAGGGCGTTGAGCAGGGCATCCGGGTCTCGGGCGTCGAGGCTGCCGGACACCTTGAAGTGAGCCAGCGGCCCGTCGGCCAGTTGCACCGGCTTGCTGCGGTAGAGGTTCAACTCGTCGACCAGGCTGAGCAGTTCGCGGTTGCGAAAGGTCAGATGGCCGCTACGCCAGTCGGCGACTTCCTCGGCACTCACCGCCTGTTGCTGCACGGTGCCCTTGGCGTAATCGTAGGTCCCGCGCTGGCGGGCTTCGAGCAGGGTCGCGTTGCCCGGATCGCCTTCCGGCTCGAAGGCGACCTGGCCGTGGGCGACGCTGACCACCAGTTGTTTCTGCCCACGCCGCACATCGAACGCGGTGCCGACCACGCGCACCCGTGCGTTGCCGGCGTGCACCCAGAGTGGGCGTTCCTTGTCGGCGGCGACCTCCAGGTAGAGCTGGCCCTGATCGAGGTAGATGTCGCGCTGCAGGCTGCGGAAGTTGATGCGCAGGCGCGTGTTGGCGTTCACGTACAGGGTGCTGCCGTCCGGCAGTTTCAGGGTGCGGGTGCCCTCGGCATGGGCGGCGACCTGGTGCCGGTAGGCACTGTTGGGGGCGCCGAGCTGGGTGGTCAGCAGCGCACAGACCAGCGCGGCCGCCGCGGCCAGGGCCGGGCGCCAGCGACTCCGGTGGCGGGTGGCCAGGGGCACCGGCCTGTTCAGTTGCTGGAGTTCGGCGAGGTCGGCCCACAGGGCCTCGAATTCGGCATAGGCCTTGGCGTGGGCCGGGTCGGTCCGCCATTGCGCGAAGTCTTTGTCGGTACCCGGGGTGCGCTCGGCACGATTGCGGGCGAACCAACTGGCGGCCTGGGCATCGATGCTGTTTTCATCGAACTCGATATCGGTGGCACGGGTCATTCCGGCTGCTCCTTGCCAGGGGCCTGTTCCAGACGCTGCTTGCAATGCAGCAAGGCAAAGGCGATATGTTTTTCCACCATGCTGACGGAAATCCCCATGCGTTCAGCGATCCGGGCCTGGCTCAGGCCCTCGAAACGGGCAAGCATAAGGGCTTCTCGACGCCGAGGCGAGAGCTCGGCGAGCACCTCTTTCAATTGCTCGAGCCGCTGCAGGCGTTGCGCGGCGGCCAGCGGGTCGTTGCGCTCGTCGGCCACGGGTTCCTGCTCCGAGGCGGTCTGTTCACTGTGTACCGCCTGACGGACCTTCTGCTTGCGCCAGTGATCACGCAGCAGGTTGCGTGCCATCTGGAACAGGAAGGCCCGCGGCTGCTCGACCTTGGCCTGCCGGTCGTAGTCCAGCCACTGGGTGAAGACGTCCTGGGTCATGTCTGCCGCGTCGCTGGCATTGTCCGTGCGTTTGCGCAGGAAATGCAGAATGTCCGCATAGAACCCGCGAAAGGTTTCAGCCGACAGCGGGTCGGGCTTGGGACGCGACATGGGGTACCTTCACGACTTCAGATGGCAGGGCTGGAAGTTGTGAATGATATCGAGAATTATTGCCATTTGTCTCGTCTGAAATGAAATGCCTCTTCGGCCTGAGGGGCATTCGCGAACAGCTCGGTCCTTACAGGAAATTGCGTGGCCCCTGGCGGATTGAGGTGACGCCGCTCCCCTAAGGGCAGGTCTTGTCCGCGAGCCGGCGCAAGCCCTGACTTCAATTCTCGGGCGTGACCAGCAGTTCCGGATCACCCAGCGGATGGCTCTTGGCGTCGAAGAAGCGCAGATTCACCGCATGGCCGACGAACAGCTTCGCATAGTGGCGCTTCTGGTGCTGGATGAAGGCCTTGCTGCGCGGGTAGATCGAGATCGCCAGGGTCTTGATGCCGGCGTCGTGCACGGCCTGGACGATGTGCCGGTCCTGTTCGCCGAGACTGTGACCGAAGATGCACAGGGCGCCCTGGTGCTGGCACAGCTGACCGTAGCAGTACGACAGGTAGTCGGAGTTGCGGATCGCCTTGAGCTTGTCCTCGGCGTTGCCTTCGCTGACGAACAGCGGCACGTCGCCCAGGGCGTTGACCGCGAAGCTGCCGAGCAGGGTGCTTTCCGAGGACAGCAACTTGCGCGTGCTGCCGTCGATGTTCTTCACCAGGTGCAGGCCGCCGTGCAGATACAGGATGCGGGTGCCCTGGGTCTCGGTGTTGCCCAGGTCGAACGTCGCCTCATCGTTCCAGAACAGGTCCTTGAACGGCAGCGGTGCCTGCATGATCGCCCAGTAGTTGAGCAGGTCGTAGTTGGTGGAGTAGAGCGTGCGGTAATTGCCCAGTTCGGCGTTGATCCGTGCCAGGCTCTCGGGGCGCACCAGCTTCCAGGGAATGTGCGCGCCGCGCACGGCATGGATCAACGCCTCCTTGATCGCGAAGTAGCGGTTGCGCGGTGACGATGAGCTGATGGACAGGGCGGCGTTGACCTGGATGGTGTTCTTCAGTGCGCTGAGCACCCGTTCGAAATTGCTGGTTTCCAGGGTCTTGAATACGGCCAGTTCGCTCAACCCCAGCGGGCGATTCTTCGTGCGCTGGGCGTTCTCGAACAACGAGTCGTAGGAAAAGCCCGGCCACACCGCCAGGCTCGCACCGTTGCCGATCAACAGCCCGGTGAACGGTGTTTCGGCACGCACGGCGTTCCAGTCTTCAAGTTCGGCATCAAATTCCTGGAATTCCATAGTCGCTATTCGTCGTCTCAAGGCAAAAGGTGGACAGACGGCGACTTTATCACGACCCGGCGTTGAGCCAGATCAACAACCGGCCGGGGCAGGCGGCCGATGCTGTGGTCATCGCGGGGCAGGCAGCCCCGGTCAACGCCAAGAGGGTTCGTCATGAGCAGCACATTTTTCATTCCGGCCGTGAACATCATGGGCATCGATTGCCTGGACGAGGCCATGGACGCCATCCGCAACCATGGCTTTCGCAAGGCGTTGATCGTGACCGATGCCGGGCTGGCGAAGGCCGGCGTGGCGGCACGGATCGCCGAGGCGCTGGCGCTGCGTGATATCGACTCGCTGGTCTTCGACGGAGCCAAGCCCAACCCGAGCATCGCCAACGTCGAGCAGGGCCTGGCCGCACTCAAGGACGGCAAGTGCGATTTCGTGGTGTCGCTGGGCGGTGGTTCGCCCCATGACTGCGCCAAGGGCATTGCCCTGTGCGCCACCAACGGCGGACATATCCGTGACTACGAAGGTGTCGATCGCTCGGCCAAGCCGCAGTTGCCGCTGGTGGCGATCAATACCACGGCCGGCACGGCCAGCGAGATGACCCGTTTCTGCATCATTACCGATGAGGCGCGGCACGTGAAAATGGCCATCGTCGATCGCAATGTCACGCCGCTGCTGTCGGTCAACGACCCGGCGCTGATGGTCGCCATGCCCAGGGGGCTGACGGCGGCAACCGGCATGGATGCGCTGACCCATGCGGTCGAGGCCTACGTGTCGACGGCGGCAACGCCGATCACCGATGCCTGCGCGATCAAGGCCATCGAGCTGATCAGCGCCAACCTGCGCCTGGCGGTGCGCGATGGTACCGATCTGAAGGCTCGGGAGAACATGGCCTATGCGCAGTTCCTCGCGGGCATGGCCTTCAACAATGCCTCCCTGGGGTATGTGCATGCCATGGCGCATCAGTTGGGTGGTTTCTATGACTTGCCCCATGGCGTGTGCAACGCGGTGCTGCTGCCCCATGTGCAGGCCTTCAACGCTTCGGTCTGCCCGCAGCGACTGAGCGATGTGGCCAGGGCGCTGGGTACCGAGGTCGCCGGCCTGAGTCCGGAGGAGGGCGCCCAGGCGGCCATCGCGGCGATACGTTGCCTGGCCGGGGATGTGGAGATTCCGGCCGGTCTGCGCGAGCTGGGGGCCAAGCTGCCGGATATTCCGGTGCTGGCGGCCAATGCGCTCAAGGATGCCTGTGGCCTGACCAATCCGCGCCCGGCGGACCAGCGGCAGATCGAGGAGATCTTCCGGAATGCGTTCTAGCCGGTAGCGCCTGTTCGCGAGCAAACCCGCTCCCTCGCAGGGCCGGCTGTGTCGAAGCTGCACGGTTTCCCTGTGGGAGCGGGCTCGCCCGTGAAAGCGCTTCAAAGCCGTGCGCTGGCCGCCGTGCCAGTGACGATGCCCGGGCCGAACTGCACCGTCAGCACACCGGCGATCAGCAGCAGGGCGCCGACCAGGCGGACCCCGTCGATAGGACGCGCCGCCAGTCCGAACAGGCCGAAATGGTCCAAGAGCAGCGAGGCGATCACCTGCCCGGCCAGCGCCAGGGCCACGAAACCGCCGGCTCCCAGGCGCGGCACCAGCAACACCGCCAGGGCCACGAAACATACGCCGAACACGCCACCGAGCCACACCCAGGCCGGTGCCTTGCCGGCGAAGGCCAGGTTCGGCAAGGGCAGGCGCAGGGCGAGCATCACCGGCAGCAGCACCACCAGGCTGACCAGCAACGAGGCCAGGGTCGCCCACAACGGATGGCCGAGGCCGCGCCCCAGATTGGCGTTGATCGCACTCTGAAAGGGCACGACCGCGCCAGCGATCGCGGCCAGGGCCAGCAGTCCGATTCCACTCAAGCTGTTCATGTTCGTTCTCCAACAGATTTCGCCAGGATCAGGCGCTTGTTTTCGAGACAGGATGCTAGGCTATTCCTGAGAAAAATTTAAATTCTAAGAAAACATTCAAGCCATGCATGAAATGAATGATCTTCGTCGTATCGATCTCAACCTGCTGGTGATTCTCGACGCGCTGCTGGCCGAGCAGCATGTCACCCGAGCCGCGCAACGCCTGTACCTGAGCCAGCCGGCGGTCAGTCATGCCCTGGCTCGCTTGCGCGACCTGCTCGGTGACCCATTGCTGGTGCGGGTCGGTGGCACGCTGGTGCCGACGGCACGGGCGCTGGAGTTGGCCCAGCCGCTGCGCGAGACCTTGGAGCGGGTGCGGGACCTGCTGGCGCCGCCGGGGTTCGACGCGGCCTCGGCCCGTCGTACCTTTCGTCTGGCAATGTCGGACTATGGGGCGGCGATGCTGTTGCCGGGGCTGGTGCCGATCCTGCGCAGCCAGGCGCCGGGTATCGACCTGCAGATCACCCAGGCCAGTCGCGAAGGCATGCTGGAGTTGCTGCTCAATGGCGATATCGATGCGGCGGCGGGCGTCTTTCCGGACCTGTCGCCGCAACTGCGCAGTGTCCATCTGTTTCGCGAGCGCTATGCCTGCCTGGTGGATCGGGAGAGCCTGGCGGGTGAGGAGGGGCTGGGGCTTCAGGCGTATCTGGCACGGCCCCATGTGTTGCTGGAAATGCGTGGCAGCGGCACCGCGGAAATCGAACGGGCGCTGAGTGCGATCCACCAGCGGCGCCGGGTGGCGATCAGCCTGCCGCACTGGAGCGTGGCGCCGGGACTGATCGCCGGGACGGACCTGATCCTGACCGTGGCCTCGCGCAACCTGCGGGCGATCGATCAGCGGCGGCTGGTGGTGTTGCCGCCACCGTTCGAGATTCCGGCGTTCGATTTCATCTTCGTCTGGCATCAGCGTCGGGAAGGGGATCAGGCGCTGAAGTGGCTGCGCGAGCAGATGCAGGCGGTTGTGCAGGTGGCCGGCTGAGGTTCTTCCGGGCAAAAAAACGGCCCGGATCAACCGGGCCGTCTTCGCAGTTACCACCGCACCTGTGGCGAAAGCGCTTACTGCACTTCCACCGCCAGGCTGTCGCTGATCTTCTTCTGCCAGATCGCCGGGCCGGTGATGTGCACCGACTCGCCCTTGGCATCGACGGCGACGGTCACCGGCATGTCCTTGACCTCGAACTCATAGATCGCTTCCATGCCCAGCTCGGCAAAGGCGACGACCCTGGATTTCTTGATCGCCTGGGCCACCAGGTAGGCGGCGCCACCGACAGCCATCAGGTAGACGGCCTTGTGCTCCTTGATCGCCTCGATGGCGGTGGGGCCACGCTCGGACTTGCCGATCATGCCCAGCAGGCCGGTCTGTTCGAGGATCTGGCGGGTGAATTTGTCCATGCGGGTGGCGGTGGTCGGGCCGGCTGGGCCGACGACTTCCTCGCGCACTGGGTCAACCGGGCCGACGTAGTAGATGAAGCGCCCCTTGAGGTCCACCGGCAGGGTTTCGCCCTTGTTGAGCATTTCGACCATGCGCTTGTGCGCGGCGTCGCGACCGGTGAGCATCTTGCCGTTGAGCAGCACGGTTTCGCCCGGTTTCCAGCTTTGCACTTCTTCCGGGGTCAGGGTGTCGAGGTTGACGCGGCGGGCCGACGGGCCGGCTTCCCAGACGATTTCCGGGTAGGCGTCCAGCGGTGGCGCTTCCAGGGCGGCCGGGCCGGAACCGTCGAGCACGAAGTGCGCGTGACGGGTGGCGGCACAGTTGGGGATCATGCACACCGGCAGGGAGGCGGCGTGGGTCGGGTAGTCCATGATCTTCACGTCGAGCACGGTGGTCAGGCCGCCCAGGCCCTGGGCGCCGATGCCCAGCTGGTTGACCTTCTCGAACAGCTCCAGACGCAGTTCCTCGATACGGTTCTGCGGGCCACGGGCCTTGAGTTCGTGGATGTCGATGGATTCCATCAACACTTCCTTGGCCATCACCGCGGCCTTCTCGGCGGTACCGCCGATGCCGATGCCGAGCATGCCCGGCGGACACCAGCCGGCACCCATGGTCGGAACGGTCTTGAGCACCCAGTCGACGATCGAGTCGGACGGGTTGAGCATGGCCATCTTCGACTTGTTCTCGGAGCCACCGCCCTTGGCCGCCACGTCCACTTCCACGGTGTTGCCCGGGACGATGGAGTAGTGGATGACCGCGGGGGTGTTGTCCTTGGTGTTCTTGCGGCTGCCGGCCGGGTCGGCCAGGATCGAGGCGCGCAGGACGTTGTCCGGCAGGTTGTAGGCGCGACGCACACCTTCGTTGATCATGTCGTCCAGGCTCATGGTGGCGCCATCCCAGCGCACGTCCATGCCGACGCGGACAAACACGGTGACGATACCGGTGTCCTGGCAGATCGGCCGGTGGCCGGTGGCGCACATGCGCGAGTTGATCAGGATCTGCGCCATGGAGTCACGGGCGGCTGGCGACTCTTCCCGCAGGTAGGCCTCGTGCATGGCCTGGATGAAATCCACGGGGTGGTAGTAGGAAATGAACTGAAGGGCGTCAGCAACGCTCTGTATCAGGTCGTCTTGCTTGATCACGGTCATGGGTCGCGCTCCTCTATAAAGACGGGAACATTTGAGTAAGGTGTTTGCGACCTTTTTGCATCTGGTCTGTCGAAAACATCTTTTGAGGCAGGCCGGGCACGCGGGGCCGGCACAAAAACGGCGCGGCAGTATAACCCGCCCAGCGGCCGGGCACATCCGTCAGTGGGCAAACCATGGTCGGGTGATGCTCGGCACCATTCTTGCGTCCTGGTACAGCAGAGGCTGTACAACTTATGAAAATTGAATGGTTATTTTTGATCCGGATCACTAGAGTGGCAAGTGGCCTGTACGGGAAGGAAGTCCCATGAGCCCTCAGCGCACGGTGAGTCATAGATTGACCCATAAAGCCATACAGAGTCTTTTACGCAAGCGTTTCGCCCTGGCCGCCGGTACCTACGCACTGGCCCTGCTGTTGCTCTGGGCGGCGATCTTTACCGGCTACTACCGAGCCAGTGTGACCACGGGCCTGGTCACCACCGGCCTGGTGGTCGCCAGCCAGGGTGTACTCGGCTGGCTGTTTCTCAGCGGCCGCAACCTGCGGTTTCGCGACCCCAGCCTGACCGAGTTCCAGGTGTTGCTGGGGTTGGCCTGGCAAACCTGGATGATGACCAACCTCGAACATGCCCGGGGCACCTTCCTGGTGTTCTACCCGTTGATCCTGCTGTTCGGGCTGTTTCATCTGCCGCGCCGCAAGTTCGTGCGCTGCGCGGTGCTGGTGTTCTTCAGCTTTGCCTGCGTCAACCTCTGGGAAGGCTACCAGTTCCGCCTGCCCGATCCGGGGCTGGCGGCCTTGCAGGTCGGGGTGCTGTTCGTGGTGCTGGCCTGGTTGTGCCTGTATGCGAGCTACGTGCAGGCGTCGCGCCTGCGCATGCGTCAGCGGCGGTTCGCCCTGCAGGCTCACCAGGACACCTTGCGCGGCATGATGCGTCAACTGGAAGACCTGGTGGCCACCGACGAACTGACCGGCCTCTACAACCGGCGGCATTTCCTGCGCCTGGCGTCCCGTGAACTGGAATTGATGGAACCGGGCACGGTGCATGGGCTGGCGCTGATCGATCTCGATCACTTCAAGCGTATCAATGATGTGCACGGGCATGCGGCCGGCGACCAGGTGTTGCAGGCCTTTGCCGCGGTGGCCGGGGCCTGCGTGCGCGATGGCGATGTGCTGGCGCGCTACGGTGGAGAAGAGTTCGTGCTGCTGCTGCCCAACGCCGATCCCGATCGCCTGACCGCCTGTTGCGAGCGACTGCGCCTGGCCTTCACCCAGGTCGAGCTGGTCGGGTTGGCGGTGGGGACACTGAGTCTGTCGGTGGGTATGACCCTGGTCAGCGAGGACGACGATCTGGACGATGCCCTGCAGAGTGCCGACCAGGCGCTCTACCGCGCCAAGCGGGATGGGCGCAATCGTTGTTGTGCCGCCTGGGAGTTCAGCGATGCCTGAGTTGCGGGTCGGCGAGCGGGTCTGGTCGGTGGCGGCGGGGAGCAATCTGCTCGATGCCCTGAACCAGGCGGGTGTCAGGGTGCCCTATAGTTGCCGGGCCGGGAGTTGTCATGCCTGTCTGGTGCATTGCCTGCAGGGCGAGCCGCAGGACCGCCAGCCCGATGCTCTGGGTTTCGAGCAGCGAGTGCATGGCTGGCGCCTGGCCTGCCAGTGCCAGGTGCATGAGGACTTGCGCCTGGAAGTGTTCGATCCAGTGCGCGACGGTAGCCTGGCCCATATCGCCGGGCTCGACTGGTTGAGCCCGACGGTGTTGCGCCTGCGTGTTCTGCCGGAGCGGCCCCTGCGTTATCGCGCCGGCCAGCACCTGGTGCTGTGGACGGCGCAGGGGGTGGCACGTCCCTACTCGCTGGCGAGTCTGCCGCAGGAGGATCGCTGGCTGGAGTTCCATCTCGATTGCCGCCAGCCCGGCGAGTTCTGCGATGCGGCCCGGGGCTTCAGCCTGGGCGAGGCGATTCGTCTCGGCGAGTTGCGCGGTGGTGCCCTGCACTACGACCCCGACTGGTATGCCAGGCCGCTCTGGCTGCTGGCGGCCGGAACCGGCCTCGGGCCCTTGTGGGGGGTGCTGCGCGATGCGTTGCGCCAGGGGCATGAAGGTCCGCTGCGCCTGGTGCACATGGCCCATGACAGCACTGAGCATTACCTGGTCGGCGAGCTGGCTGCATTGGCGGCCCGCCACGCCAATCTTGCGGTCGAATGCCTGGGCGCTGCCGAACTGCCGGAGTTTCTGGCCAATCTGCGGCTTGTCTCCCGGCAAACCCTGGCTCTACTCTGTGGTGCCCCGACCAGTGTCGAAGCCTTTGCCCGGCGTCTGTACCTGGCCGGATTGCCGCGCAACCAGCTGTTGGCGGACGTGTTTCTGCCCCGCGGTTGAGCCGCTGTCGTGCAAGGACCGGCTCTGCGCCCACGTGGAGCCCCCTGACAAGAGAGCCGAGATGACTGACGCGATTATGATTGAGCGCGAAGGCGGTCTGCTGACCCTGCGCCTGAACCGTGCCGACAAGAAGAATGCCCTGACCCGCGCCATGTACAGTCAATTGGGTCAGGCGTTGCAACTGGCCGACGAGGATCCGGATATCAGGGCGGTGCTGATTCGCGGCAGCGATGAGTGCTTTACCAGTGGCAATGACATCGCCGACTTTCTCGAGGAGCCGCCCAGTGACCTCGACAGCCCGGTCTTTCATTTCATGCGCAGCCTGCTCGATTGCCGCAAGCCGGTGATTGCTGGCGTGGCGGGGCCGGCGGTGGGGATCGGTACCACGTTACTGCTGCATTGCGACCTGGTCTACGTCAGTGTCGATGCCCGTTTGCGCATGCCGTTCGTCAATCTCGGGCTGTGTCCGGAGTTCGGTTCCAGCCTGTTGCTGCCACGACTGGTCGGCCCCGCCAGGGCTGCCGGGTTGCTGTTGCTGGGTGAGGGGTGCAGCGGGGAACAGGCAGCGGCCTGGGGATTGGCGACGGCGGCATTGCCGAGCGGAGCCGAGGCATTGCTCACGGCCAGGGAAGCCGCCCTGCGTTTCGAACAACTGGCGCCGGAGGCGGTACAGGTCAGCAAGGCGTTGATGAGGGCGCCGGACCGCGAGCAACTGCGCGAGGTGGTGGAGGCCGAGGGCAGGCTGTTCGTCCAGCGTCTGCGTTCGCCGGAGGCGGTTGCGGCGCTTTCGGGGTTCTTGAACAGGCGTTGAGAGCACTTCCGCCCGGCAGGCGTCGTATCCCAGGCATAAAAAAACCTCGCCGCTGGTTGCGGCGAGGCTTTTGGTGCGACGCAGAGGTCAATCAGACCATTGGGTCACCGACATGCAGGATCTTCATGCCGTTGGTGCCACCGATGGTGTGGTAGCTGTCGCCCTTGGTCAGGATCACCCAGTCACCCTGTTCGACCACGCCACGCTTGAGCAGTTCGTCGACCGCGGCCTGGCTGACCTGCTCGGGCGGCAGCGAGGCCGGATCGAACGGTACGGTGTAGACGCCACGGAACAGCGCCGCGCGGGCCTGGGTTTCACGGTGCGGTGAGAACGCGTAGATCGGTACGGACGAACGGATCCGCGACATGATCAACGGCGTGTAGCCGCTTTCGGTCAGGGCGATGATCGCCTTGACGCCCGGAAAGTGGTTGGCGGTGTACATGGCCGCCAGCGCGATGCTCTGGTCGCAGCGTTCGAAGACCTTGCCGATGCGGTGGCTGGAAGTCTTGCTGGTCGGATGCTTTTCGGCACCGGCGCAGATACGCGCCATGGCCTGTACCGCTTCGAGCGGGTAGGCACCGGCAGCGCTTTCGGCCGACAGCATGACGGCGTCGGTGTAGTCCAGCACGGCGTTGGAGACGTCGGAGACTTCGGCGCGGGTCGGCATCGGGTTCTGGATCATCGATTCCATCATCTGGGTCGCGACGATCACCGCCTTGTTGTGGCGGCGTGCGTGCAGGATGATCTTCTTCTGGATGCCCACCAGCTCGGCGTCGCCGATTTCCACGCCGAGGTCGCCACGGGCAACCATGACGGCATCACTGGCCTGGATCAGGCCATCGAGGGTTTCGTCGTCGGCCACGGCCTCGGCGCGCTCGATCTTCGCCACCAGCCAGGCGGTGCCGCCGGCCTCGTCGCGCAGCTTGCGGGCGTATTCCATGTCGGCGGCGTCACGCGGGAAGGACACCGCGAGGTAGTCCACTTCCATTTCGGCCGCCAGCTTGATGTCGGCCTTGTCCTTGTCGGTCAGGGCCGGTGCGGTCAGGCCGCCGCCACGACGGTTGATGCCCTTGTGGTCCGACAGCGGGCCGCCAACGGTGACGATGCAGCGCAGTTCGGTCTCGGTGGCGGTGTCGACACGCATGACCACGCGGCCGTCGTCGAGCAGCAGTTCGTCGCCCACGCCGCAGTCCTTGACCAGGTCCGGGTAGTCGATGCCGACGACCTGCTGGTTGCCTTCGGTCAGCGGATGGCTGGTGGAGAAGGTGAAATGGTCACCGATCTTGAGTTCGATACGCTTGTTGGCGAATTTGGCGATACGGATCTTGGGACCCTGCAGGTCACCCAGGAGCGCGACGAAGCGCCCGTGCTTGGCGGCGAGATCGCGGACCAGCTTGGCGCGAGCCTTGTGCTCGTCGGGGGTACCGTGGGAGAAGTTCAGGCGGGCGACGTCCAGGCCAGCCAGAATCAGCTGTTCCAGAACTTCCGGCGAGTTGCTGGCCGGGCCCAGTGTGGCGACGATTTTTGTACGACGAACGGACATGCAGAGACTCCTGAGTTCAAGCGCAACAAGAGGCTACTATGCTCCCGTGCTGTAGTCATTGTTCATTTGCACTACTTTTCAGCGAAGAAGTTTTTTTCGGATATGTTGTTTGGCGAACATGCTGAAGATTTTCGCCAACGGGTCGATACACTGCCAAGAACAGGAGATACCCATGCGCATTTTGCTCGTTTTAGCCTTGGCGGCCAGTGTCGTCGGTTGCACCCGCTGGTCGATGAACAGCCACCTGAACAATGCCTACCGATCCTACGACCGCGGCAACTGTGAAGACGTGATGCTGCAGTTGTCCCAGGTCGATCGCGAAAGCCGTGCCCGGCCCTATGTGCAGCCGGAGGTCTCGATGTTGCGTGGCCAGTGCCTTGAGCGCCAGAAACTGTTCGTCGACGCGGTGCAGACCTATCGCTTCATCATCACCCAGTATCCTTACAGCGAGTATGCCTATCGTGCCCAGGCCCGCCTGGAGACGTTGCGCCAGTTGGGGCATACCGATGCGGTCGTACCTGCCCAGCCGCGCCCGGCACCGTTGTGATGACACGTGAAATATGAACTGGCTCTCTGCCAGCTTTCAGCTAAAGTTCGGGGGGATGGTTTCAGTTTTATCAATTCGTTTGAGTTGAAAACCATGGTTCGGTAGAGGTCTGCGACGGAGCTGGCGGCTGCCGTCGCGCCGAGACCAAGGGAGAGTGGGGCTGTCAGTCGTCGGCACTGCTCCGAAGCACTAGCGCGGCCATGCTGAATGGTCTTGTATAGCGATTATCAACATGCCTAACGAGCGTCGAATCGAGCGGCACCAATTGCCGTACTTCCTCAGGGTGTTCAACCGCTTCACCGACAAGCCCATCGGCTATCTGGGCAATGTCTCCGACAAGGGGCTGATGTTGATCAGCCAGTTGCCGTTACTGGTCAATGCGGACTTCGAGCTGCAACTGAAACTTCCCGGTCCCGATAACACGGTTCAGCTCATTGACCTGAATGCCCGTTGCCTGTGGTCCCATGAAGAAGCGATGCCGTGTTATTACGACTCCGGTTTCGTCCTGCATGAGCCACCCGATGCGTACCACAAGCTGGTGGAGGCGTTGCAGCACTACTTCAGCTTCTATCCGTTGGAGGCCTCGGCCTAGTGGGCCGGGTTGAGGGGGGACCTCAGAGGGTGCCGGCCTTTTTCCAGCTCAGGTAGCGGCTGACCAGCTCGGCGCCAAGTTCGCCCGGGCGGGCGTCGAGCACCGTTACGCCGTGGGCGTTCAGGCGTTCATGGAGGTTGGCGCGGGCATTGAGATAGTCGACCGTGCCACAGTAGGCGAGGGCTTCGTCCAGTGTCTGCACCGGACTTTGGCATAGCTGATCGAGGATTTCCTCGCGCAGGCTGGCCACCAGCACCCGGTGCTGGCGACCCAGGCGCTTGACCGCCGTCAGCAACTCCTCGTCGTCCTCGTCGCGCAGATTGGTGACCAGCACCACCAGGGCCCGGCGCTTTTGCCGAACCAGCACCTGGCTGGCGGCAGCCTGGTAATCCGCCGGTCGCTGGCTGCTGTCCAGATCGTAGACGGCATTGAGCAGCAGGTTGAGCTGGCCCTGGCCCTTGACCGGCGCGAGGAAACGCGGCTGTTCGCCGGCAAAGGTGCTCAGGCCGACCGCATCACCCTGGCGCAGGGCGACATAGCTCAGTAGCAGACAGGCATTGAGGGCGTGGTCGAAATGCGCCAGCTCGCCATCCTGGCTGCGCATCCGGCGGCCGCAATCGAGCATGAAGATGATCTGTTGGTCGCGCTCATCCTGATATTCACGGGCAATCGGCGTGCGTTGCCGAGCGGTGGCCTTCCAGTCGATCTGGCGCAGGCTGTCGCCCTCGCGAAACTCGCGCAACTGGTTGAATTCCAGGCCCAGGCCGCGACGCTGGCGCTGGCGTACCCCGAGCTGGCTGAGCCAGTTGTCGACCGCCAACAGGCGCGCGCCGTAGAGTCGGGCGAAATCCGGGTAGACCCGCGTGGTGGTGTCGAGTGCCAGGTAGCGCCGCCCGGACCAGAGCCCGAGCGGGCTCGGCAGTTCGATCTCGCAGCGTTCGAAGGTGAAGTGTCCCCGGCGTACGGGACGCACGCGGTAGCCCAGCTCAGCCTTTTCCCCGGGTGGCAGGACGATGGACTGGGGCAGGTGCTCGAAGCCCAGGCCCTCGGGAACATGGTCGAAAACCTGCAGCCGCAGTTCCCGCGGATAATCGTGCTGCAACTCGATGCGGATCTCGCCCCAGCGGCCCAGTGCCAGGCTGCCGGGTACCTGTCGTTGCAGGCGGGGTGATGGCAGGCGCCGCAGCCGTGCCGCATCCAGCGAGGCCAGCAGCAGCAGCGCCAGCAGCAGTCCCCAGCCAATCGAGTCGAGACTGTCCGGCAGTTCGATGTCGAGTGCCCTGAGCGACCCGAGCAGGATGCCGAGCCCGAGCAGCACCCCCAGCCAGGCCAGCAGCAGTCGTGACGGTTTCATCGCGGGTGCCCGTTCACAGGCGTGGCGCCGGGACCTGGTCGAGCAGTTGCCGCAGCACCTGCTCGACCGACAGGCCTTCTATGTCCAGTTCCGGAGCGATGCGCACCCGGTGGCGCAGCACGGCCAGGGCGCAGTCCTTTACATCGTCCGGGACCACGAATTCGCCACCGCGCAAGAGGGCGCGGGCGCGGGCACCGCGCACCAGGGCGATCGAGGCGCGGGGACCGGCACCGAGAGTCAGGCCGGGCCAACTGCGAGTCGCCCGGGCCAGGCGTACGGCATAGTCGAGGACCTGTTCATCCAAAGGCAGGTCGCTGGCAATGCGCTGCACCACCAGGACGTCCTTGGCCTGCAAGACGGTGCGCAGCGGCTGCACCTCCAGCATGTCGGCCCGGGTCGAGCGGGCGACCTGGCGGACCATTTCCAGTTCCTGCCCGGCATCGGGGTAGTCCAGGCGCAGCTTGAGCATGAAACGGTCCAGCTCGGCTTCGGGCAGCGGGTAGGTGCCTTCCTGTTCGATCGGGTTCTGTGTCGCCAGCACCATGAACGGTTGGGCGATGGGCAGCGCGCGGCCCTCCAGGGTGACCTGGCGTTCCTGCATGGCTTCGAGCAACGCCGCCTGGGTTTTCGCCGGGGCCCGGTTGATCTCGTCCGCCAGCAGCAGGTTGGTGAACAGCGGCCCCTTGCGCAGCTTGAACTGCTCGGTCTGCAGATCGTAGACCGCATGGCCGGTGACGTCGCTGGGCATCAGGTCCGGGGTGAACTGGATACGCGCGAACTCGCCGCCGAAGCAGCGGGCCAGGGCGCGCACCAGCAAGGTCTTGCCGAGTCCGGGAACGCCTTCGAGCAGCACGTGGCCTCCGGCGATGAGCGCGGTGAGCACGTCGTCGATCACCGCATCCTGACCGATCAGGGCCTTGCGCAGCTCATGGCGCACGGCCTGGACCAGTTGGCTGGCCCGGTGACGCTGTTGCAGCGCATGGGCTTCGGCGTCGTCCGGGGGCGAGGATTGCGTTGGATGTTCGCTCATAGGGCATTCCTGAGAGTTTGCAGGTGGGCGACCTGGCGGCTGAAGTCGGCGCTGGAAAGCCGCTGTTGCGGCCGTGGGCGCAAGGCTTGGCTGATGGAGCTGCTGGGTTGGCGGGTCAGGCGGGCGAGCACCTGCCA
>NZ_AQOH01000296.1 GCF_000364705.1 Pseudomonas fuscovaginae SE-1
GACAGCCAGCCGTTCGAAACCGGGGTGATGCCTGCGGGCGCGGCGCAGAATGTCCTGTTGCAGGGCCCGCAGCAACGCTTGCTGGCCACTGCGGCGCAACAGGAAGTCGGCGCTGGCCCGCAGGTGTTCCTGTAGTTGTCGGCGACCTTTCGGGGCCGGTGCCTGTAATGGGCCATGGCGCAGGCCGACATGCCACAGCCACATCGCAATCAGCGCGGCCAGGGCCGCGAGCGCCTGGGGGAAGTAGCGCAGCAGCAGGCTGAACAGACTGTCGTGGGCCGTGTTGAACAGCAGGGTGACGGCGCTATCCTGGGCCAGGTACCAGAGCAGCCAGGCGTTGTCGTAGCGGCCGATCGCGGTGTTGGTCCAGAGGTCGGCATCGGTCAGTACGGTGACCGAACCCAGGCCGTAGTTCATCTGCATCAGATGAGTGGAAGTGGCGCTGTTGGCCCAGGACTGCACCAGGTTCTTCGGATCGGACAGATGGAAGGCGGTATCGAAGCTGAAGTAGGCGGGGGCGTCTTCACCCTCAAGGTACATCCGGGTCAATTTCGGGTAGTACTTGTCTTCGGGCTCCGGGCCGTCGTCCTTGAGATCCCGGCTCAGGGACTGGCGCAGTTGCACTCGGTCCATCAACAGGTCGCCGCTGCGGCCCAGCTTCGGGTCCCACAGCGCTTGGGCGACGAACAGCAGCCGCCCGCCGGCGCGCGCCCAGTTGAGCAACTGGTCGGCCTGGCGTGGGGTCATGTTCGAGCGATCGCCCAGGAGCATCAGGGTGTGGTGGCGCGGGTCGAGGTCCGGCAGGATGCGCAGATCGTTGGCGTGGTTGACCTCGAGACCGCGTTCACGCAGAAAGCTTTCCGCGGCGAGATAGGGATAGGCGCGGGCCTCGGGCGAGGGGCCATGGTCGATGACCACCTCATGGGGTTCTGCCAGAGGGTAGAGGTACACGCCCAGGCCGAGCAGCAGGCTGCCGATCAGTCCGGCAACGAGTAACCACCAGCGGCGTTTCATGGGCGCACCTGGGGGCCGAACAGCTCGCGCCAGTCGTTGCACAATTGCTGTTGCAGGTGCGGCGGCGGCAGGCGGTGGCCATAGGCAAGATTCTGCCAGTGGCGGGTGAGTTGCTGGCTGAAGGCCTGGAGGGCCGGGTGCTGCAACTGTGCGATCCGCGCCAGGACCTGGCCCTCGGTGTCGGCGCTCTTCAACGGCAGTTGAAAATCGTGCAGCAGGCGGCTCAACAGCCCGCGATAGAGCAGGCTCATGGCCTCGCGTGGCTGGTTGGGCCAGAGGGCTTCGGCGTCGGCGGCGATATCCTCGGGCAGGCTGTCGACGCCCAGCTCGAGCCCGAACAGTTGTGCCGGGGCATCGACGCGGGGTTTGGCCGGCTTGCCCGGACGTCGGTTGACGAAGGTCTGCAGCCAGTCGCGGTAGTGCCAGAGCAGCCAGGCGACCGAGCCGAACAGCGTGCCCCAGAGCAATACCGACAGGCCATCGGCGAGTCGGCCGAAGGTATGGCTGTCGAGCAGGCCGAGGAGGCTCTGCAGCCAGCCGGGAGCCGCCTTGGGTTGTTGTTCTTCGGAAGGCTGCGCCAATCGCCAGCGGGTGATGGTTTCGCGGTTTTTGAAGGGGGGAGCGTCCAGCAGCGTGGTGATCGAGTTGTGGGCCTGCTGGCTGGTCAGCGGTTGTTGCAGCAGACGCGGACTGTTCGGTGCCGGTGGCTCGGCGGCCATGCCCGGAACCGGGCTGGCGATCAGCAGCAGGCCACCGATCATCAGGCTGGCAATGGCCGGAGCCAGTCGCTGGCGCAGTTGGCGGAAGATCAGTTCGATGTCCCAGGCCTCCAGCACGGTACGTCGGTTGAGGTAGAGGCTGAAGCCGCAGGCGACGTAGACCGGCTCCCAGGCAATCAGCGCCAGGGCGTAGAACAGATTGGTCAGGTGCTCCAGCCACCACCAGTCGAATTGGGCGGCGAGCACCACTTTCTGCCAGTCCCAATCGAGTTCGATCTGGCGCGGCAGCAATAGATAGAAGAGGGCCATGCAGCCGATCCACAGTACCGTTTCCAGATGCACGCCGATCAGCGTCAGCCAGTGGGCGCCGCGGCTCGCCTGGGGCAGCAGGACACGCAGGCGCTGCTGGCGGGCCTGGCCGCCGAGCCCTTCGAGCTGTTGCACCGGCAGCGTGAAGCTGCGGCTCAGGCTCAGGCGGCGCCAGGTGAGACTCGCCAGCAATTGCGGCTTGAGCAGCCGTGGCCAGGCCAGCAGTGCCTGTTTCAACGTCGGGGTGTCACCGAACAGCGCCTTGGACAGGATGTGCAGCGGCAGGCGTTCGAAGGCCGGTTTCAGCCACCAGAACAGCAGTATGGCCATCGATGGATGTTCCCAGAACAGCAGGCTGAGCAGGGCGAAGACCGGCAGGGTGACGATCGCCCAACTGACCATCAGCAGGCCACGGTGCTGGCGGGCCAGCAGGATGCCGAGGTCCATGGCTTCCCAGGTGCTGCGCGGGCGGATGGCGACGCTGGCGTCAGTCAGGCGCATGGCGGTTCCGTCCGGTGAAAAGCAGGTAGCTGCCTACCAGCAGCCACAGGCCGCCGCCCACCAGGTACTTGACCGTATTCGTCGGTCGGGTCATGGACGACCAGTAGGCTTCTATGAAGGCGGCAATCAGCAGGAACAGGATGACCCCGGCAATCATGCGGATACTGCTTTTCGCCGCCAGGCGCAGGGCTTCGCCACGGCGCAGGCGGCCTGGCGCCAGCAGCGACCAGCCCAGCTGCAGGCCGGCGGCGCCGGCCAGGGCGATGGCGGTCAGCTCGAAGGCGCCATGGCCGATGATGAAGGACCAGAAGGTCTGGCCGAAACCGATCTGGGTCAGGTGGCCGGCCACCGCGCCGATCGTCAGGCCGTTGAACAGGAGGAAGAACAGGCTGCCGAGGCCGAACAGCAGGCCTGCGGCGAAGGTCTGGAAGGCAATGCCGATGTTGTTCATGATGTAGTAGCCGAACATCGCCCAATCCTCGCTGGAGGCCCGTGCGGCGGTACGCCCCAGCCGGCTGGAGTCGGGGTCGTACATGCTCTGCATGTCGGCGACCTGCTGGGGGCTGACGATGCTGTAGACCAGGTCGGGGAACAGGTAGACCAGCACGCCGGTCAGCAACAGACTGCCGAAGAACAGCAGGCCGGCCGCGAGAACGAAGGGCCACTGCTGGCGTACCAGGCGGGGAAAATCGGCAAGGACGAAGCCCAGCAACTGGCTGCCCAGGCGGCTGCGATGCCGGTAGAGTTGCTGGTGCCCGCGCAGGGCCAGTTGTTGCAGCGGGTCGACCAGGTGACTGCTGTAGCCGCGTTCCTGGGCCAGGGCCAGTTGATGGCACAACCGCCGGTAGGCCGCGGGAAACTCCGTGCTCGCATCGGCCTTTGCCTTGCCGCGTTCCAACTGCTCGAGCAATTCGCCGAAGCGTTGCCACTCGGATTGATGGCGGCTTTCGAAAAGACCCTGTTTCATGTCGGCCCCAGCAGGCCGCGGGCAATGCCGTTGAGCTCGCTCACCGCCAGTGACGGGGGTACCCGCAGTGTTGGAGCCAGCAGGGCGGCCAGTTCCTCGACTCGCTCGGCGGACAGTTCGCCCTGGCGTTCGGCAAAGCTCAGCAGGGCCCGCTGTTCGTTCAGGCGTAGGGCGAACGCTGCGGTGCGGGGCGTGGCGTCAGGCAGGCTGGGGCGTTTCAGCGCCTGTTCGCGGTAGATCACCAGAGTGCCGCCGGCCAGGTCGCCGAGACGCTTGAAGGTCGGGTGCTGCAGGCAACTGAGCGCGCCCAGGCAGTAGCCGAACGGCAGCATGTCGACGAAGCGCAGCAGGTTGCGGGTCAGCGAGGCGGACCAGCCGATCGGCGTACCGTCGTCGTGCACCACTCGCAGCCCCATCAGTTGTTTGCCGGGCGAACGCCCCTGGTTGAGCACTTCGAACAGCACCATGTACCACCAACTGATCAGGAACAGCAGGATCGAGCCGAGACCGGCGCCCAGCTTGTCCAGCAGCGCCAGGAGCGCCAGCAGTACCCCGAGGATCACGCCGCGTACGCCCAGGTCGATGGCGAAGGCGACCGCCCGCACCGGCAGGCCGGCCGGGCGCAGGGGCAGGTCGATACCCTCCGGGGTTTCGACCTGATGACGGGTGTCCAGTGGCGTTGGCAGCGGTGCATTCCTTGTCAGGCGTGGAATCTGGCACATGATCGATATGTGGGCCGATCCTAGCCAGCGCTGGCGGGCTGCGCAACTGAACTCTTGCTGGGCGGCCCTGCAATCGATGGTATGGATAAGTTGTGCCCTGCGTCTGGCCCATCGGGCGGTCGAGCGCCTAGACTGCTGCCGTCTTCTGTTCAGGAATCTGCCGTGACCTCAATCTTCTGGTACGACTACGAAACCACCGGGATCAATCCGCGTAACGATCGCGCCTTGCAGGTGGCGGGCATCCGTACCGATGCCGAGCTCAACGAGATCGATGAGCCGGTCAACCTCTATTGCCGGCCCAGCGAGGACATCCTGCCCCATCCGGCTGCCTGCCTGATTACCGGCATCACCCCGGGCCTGCTGGCCAGCCAGGGCCTGGACGAGGCCGACTTCATGACACGGGTGCACGCCCAGTTGGCTCGGCCGGGAACATGCGGCGCCGGCTATAACACCTTGCGTTTCGACGATGAGGTGACCCGCTACAGCCTGTATCGGAACTTCTTCGATCCCTATGCCCGCGAATGGCAGGGAGGTAACAGCCGCTGGGACCTGATCGACGTGGTGCGTGCCGCCTATGCGCTGCGCCCGGAGGGAATCGTCTGGCCGCGGGAGGATGGGCGGGTGACCCTCCGGCTGGAACGGCTGACCGCGGCCAATGGCATCGACCATGGTCATGCCCACGAGGCTCTGTCCGATGTGCGGGCGACCATCGCGCTGGCGCGGCTGATCCGGGAAAGGCAGCCGCGGCTGTATGACTGGCTGTTCCAGTTGCGCAGCAAGCAGCGTGTGCTCGACCAGATCCGCCTGTTGCAGCCCCTGGTGCACATCTCCGGACGTTTTTCCGCCGCCCGCGGCTACCTGGGGGTGGTTCTGCCGCTGGCCTGGCATCCACGCAACCGCAATGCATTGATTGTCTGCGACCTGCATGAGGATCCGCAGCCGCTGCTGGACCTCGATGCCGAAGCACTGCGTCGGCATCTGTACACCCGCCGCGAGGACATAGCCGAGGGGCAACTACCGGTGCCGCTCAAGTTGATTCACGTCAACCGCTGTCCGGTAGTGGCGCCGATGAGTGTTTTACGCAAGCCGGACCAGCAGCGCCTGCAACTGGATATGGCGCTTTACGAATCCCGGTGCCTGCGACTGAATGACGCACGGGAAGTTTGGCAGGATAAAGTCGGGGCGATTTACGCGGCCGAGGATTTCACGCCCAGCGAGGACCCTGAGCAGCAGTTATACGACGGTTTTCTTGGTGACCGGGATCGTCGTTTATGTGAACAAGTTCGCAATTGCGGACCCGAGCAACTGGCTCGCGAGCAGTGGCCTTTCGATGATGAGCGCTTGCCTGAATTATTCTTCCGTTATCGTGCACGGAACTTTCCCGGGAGCTTGAGTGAGGAAGAACAACAGCGCTGGCAGCGATTTTGCCGAGAGCGCCTGAGTGACGCCAGCCTGGGCGCGCCGAATACCCTGGAGCAATTTCAGCGGGCACTCGCCAGCAGTCTTTGCAATGCCACGCCGGAACAGGCAAAAGTGCTCGACGAATGGCAGCAGCATGCACGGTATTTGTGCACTCGTTTTAACATTTCCCTTCCTGAGTAGGCCGGCGGGGTAAACGAGTCAATAAAAAAACGCCAGCAAGCTGGCGTTTTCCTGGCGGAGCGCAGAGCTCTACTACGGGTATTTCGCTTAGCCCAGCAGAGTGGCCCAGCTTTCAACCACGTCACCACCCCACTTGGCTTTCCACTCTTTCAGAGTCTTGTGGTTGCCACCTTTGGTTTCGATGACTTCGCCGTTGTGCGGGTTCTTGTACTGCTTGACCTTGCGCGCACGCTTGGTGCCAGTAGTTTTGACCGCAGCGCCACGTGGCGCTTTTTCCTTGGCGTGTGGGTCGAGGATCAGTTGGCAGTCGCGCAGCGACTTGCCGTACTTGGCCAGCAGGGCGCGCAGTTGCTCTTCGAATTCCATTTCCTTTTTCAGGGCGCCGTCTTTTTCCATCGCGGCCATCTGCGCTTGCAGTTCTTTGATAGCTTCTTCCGTGGCGCGATATTTGTTGATCAGGGACATGAGCACTACCTTATGTGATTCGTGTTTGACAGGGACAGTGCCATAATAGTAGTCAGACAATTTGCTCAAGTAAACAATTAAGATAATGTTTGTTGCATTTCATACTTTAAACTTTGCCGATGTGTGTCAGTTAGATGTTGTGTCCGGGGCCCCTGAAAATAGTCTGGCGGACGGGGCGCGGAACTATCGCAATTGCCGCGAGGCGCGTTGCTGAACGCCTGCGACGAGGCCCGGGAAATGCCCGGCGGGCCTGTTCTTGCAAGGAATACTGCAGTTTTGCCGCGCAATCGCTAGAATGGCGGCCTTTGCGAAGTTCTGGAGTTTCCCCCTCATGCGCACTTTCCGGCTGGTGATCGCTTGCCCCGACCGCGTTGGCATCGTTGCCAAAGTCAGTAATTTCCTGGCGTCCTATAACGGCTGGATCACCGAGGCGAGCCATCATTCCGATAATCAGAGCGGCTGGTTCTTCATGCGTCACGAGATTCGTGCCGACAGCCTGCCGTTCGGCCTGGAGGCGTTCCGCGAGGCGTTTGCGCCGATCGCCGAAGAGTTTTCCATGACCTGGCGCATCACCGACACCGAGCAGAAGAAGCGCGTTGTGTTGATGGCCAGTCGCGAGTCCCACTGCCTGGCCGACCTGCTGCACCGCTGGCACAGTGACGAACTGGATTGTCATATCGCCTGTGTGATCTCCAATCACGACGACCTGCGCAGCATGGTCGAATGGCATGGCATTCCCTACTACCACGTGCCGGTGAATCCGCAGGACAAGGCGCCGGCGTTCGCCGAGGTCTCGCGCCTGGTCAAGCATCACGAAGCCGATGTGGTGGTGCTGGCGCGCTACATGCAGATCCTGCCGCCACAACTGTGCCAGGAGTATGCCCATCAGGTGATCAACATCCACCACAGCTTCCTGCCGTCGTTCGTCGGCGCCAAGCCTTACCACCAGGCTTCGATGCGTGGGGTGAAGCTGATCGGCGCGACCTGTCACTACGTGACCGAAGAGCTGGATGCCGGTCCGATCATCGAGCAGGACGTGGTCCGTGTCAGCCACAGCGATAGCATCGAGGACATGGTGCGGTTCGGTCGCGATGTCGAGAAGATGGTGCTGGCCCGTGGCCTGCGTTACCACTTGGAAGACCGCGTGCTGGTGCACGGCAACAAGACCGTGGTGTTCTGACAGCCATTGTGACAGCCCGCTGGCGGGCCTGGAGGTTTGGTGATGGGCGATCCACTCGACAAGGCAACCTCCAAGGCGCCGCCCACCCTGGGCGAGGGTTGCCTCAGCCGTTATGACCCCGAAGCCATGAGCAGCGAGGACGGTACCGAGTTTCCCGGTGCCGCCGAGCTCTGGCGGCGACTGCGGGAAACGCCCGAGGCTGACAAGCCCCAGCCCTGAGCGCAAGCGCGGGGCTGGCGTTCCTGCCTCCGATATCTCTTCTATTATTGACCTCAAGGTGATGAGCCACGGCTTCTCCGTGCGTGGGATCAACCGGAGGGCATGATATGAGCGATGCTTCACAACTTGTGTTCGGTGCCGGCCAGGACGGTCTGGCCGTCGGCCAGGCCCTGCGCCTGGCCAATCGTCACGGCCTGATCGCCGGGGCGACCGGGACCGGCAAGACCGTCACCTTGCAGCGCCTTGCGGAGACGTTCAGCGATGCCGGCGTGGCGGTGTTCGCCGCGGATATCAAGGGTGATCTCTGTGGTCTCGGCGCTGCGGGCAATCCCCAGGGCAAGATTGCCGAACGGATCGCCGGCATGCCCTGGCTCGACTACAAGGCTGGTGGCTATCCACTCACCTTGTGGGATGTCCACGGGCAATCCGGTCATCCGTTGCGTACAACCCTGAGTGAAATGGGACCGCTGCTGATCGGCGCCTTGCTGGAACTGACGGACAGCCAGCAGTCGGCCCTGTATGCCGCCTTCAAGGTGGCCGATCGCGAAGGCTTGCTGTTGCTGGACTTGAAGGACCTCAAGGCCCTGCTCAATCACCTCAAGGAGCATCCGCAACTGTTGGGTGAGGACGCGGCCCTGATGACCACCGGCTCCAGCCAGGCATTGCTGAGGCGCCTGGCCAGCCTGGAGCAGCAGGGCGCCGAGGCATTGTTCGGTGAGCCGGCCCTGCAACTGGAAGATATCCTGCAGCCGGCCGGCGACGGTCGCGGGCGGATTCATCTGCTCGATGCCAGCCGCCTGGTGCATGAGGCGCCCAAGGTCTATGCGACTTTCCTGTTGTGGCTGTTGGCGGAATTGTTCGAGCAATTGCCCGAGCGTGGCGATGCCGACAAGCCGCTGCTGGCCCTGTTTTTCGACGAGGCGCACCTGCTGTTCGCCGGTACCCCGAAAGCCCTGCAGGACCGCCTGGGGCAGGTGGTCCGGCTGATTCGCTCGAAGGGCGTCGGGGTATTCTTCGTCACCCAGTCGCCGGGTGATCTGCCCGACAGCATCCTGGCGCAACTGGGTTTGCGTATCCAGCATGGCTTGCGTGCCTTCACCGCGCGGGAACAGAAAGCGTTGCGAGCCGTCGCCGAGGGCTTTCGTCCCAATCCGGCGTTCGATGCCTTGTCGGTACTGACGGAACTGGGGATCGGCGAAGCGTTGGTGGGAACCTTGCAGGACAAGGGTACGCCGGCCATGGTCCAGCGCGTATCGATCGCGCCGCCACAATCACGGATAGGCCCGTTGAGCGGGGCCGAGCGAGCGGCGCTGATCGCCGGCTCGCCGCTGCTTGGCCGTTATGACAAGCCCATCGATCGTGAGTCGGCCTATGAAATCCTGCTGGCTCGCCAGGCGCCGGTGGCCGCATCCGGGGCCTCGGTCGACAAGCCTGCAACGCAAGATCCGAGCCTGGCGGACAAGGCGGGCGAGTTTCTCGGCTCGGTGGCCGGGCAGGCACTCAAGTCCGCCGTGCGCCAGGCCGCCAATCAGTTGGGGCGGCAACTGGTGCGCGGCCTGATGGGCTCGCTGCTTGGCGGCGGCAAGCGGCGCTGAGGGTTCAGGCCTTGGGGCGGGCGTGGCTGGCCAGGCGTTCGAGGGCGGCGCGCAGTTTCGGGTCGCTGATGCCTTCGGCCGTCTCCTGGATGGTTTGCGCCGCATTGGCGGAAAGGTCCAGGGTATGGCCTGCGGCATTCTGCTGCACGGTCGGTGGTTGCACCTTGAACAGGATGCGGACCAGTCCGCTGAACACGTCGAAGGCCTGCAACTGCCGCTGCAGGCGCTTCTGCTGGTAGCGCAGGCGGGTCGCCCAGTGCCCGTCGGTGACGATCAGCAGCAGGGTGCCTTCGCGCCACGACGCCACATGACAGTGCTCGCGGGCAGCCGGCTGCAACTGGGTTTCCAACAGTCGCTGCAGGTGCGCCAGACGCTGCGCATGGCCGAAAATCGCCTTCAGCGGCTTGGCTTCGCGAAGCAGGACGGCGGGCGCCCGGGCCGGAAGAGGGCGAAATGCCATGATTTGGACACCTTAGGTAACAGAGCCGCCATGGTAGCAGAAACCACCTGCGCAGCCGGTCCCCATTGATGCGGGCCGGCTTTGCCCCTAAAGTCTGCACCCAAGTTCCGGGCTTGATGGCTTGAAGTTCGGGAAAAAGACCCTATTTTAGAGTGGCCCCGTAAAAGCGCTGTGCCAGTATCGTGGAATAACGCCACTTTTCTCACCACCGTTTCCGGGTAGAATACTCGTTCGCATGCGGCCATGAGGGCTGCTCGGGCGACTCTTGGGGCCGCCCTCCATCCCTATGTGTGGAAGAACCTGCCGATATGTTTGCGCCTTTGTTAAAGAAACTTTTTGGAAGCAAGAACGAGCGTGAAGTCAAGCGCATGCTCAAGACGGTACAGATCGTCAATGCCTTCGAAGAGCAAATGGTGGCCCTTTCGGACGAGCAGTTGCGCGCCAAGACCGGTGAGTTCAAGGCCCGCATAGCCAAAGGTGAAACCCTCGACCAGATCCTGCCGGAGGCCTTCGCCGTGGCCCGTGAGGCTGGCAAGCGTGTCATGGGCATGCGCCACTTCGACGTGCAGTTGATTGGCGGCATGACCTTGCACGAAGGCAAGATCGCGGAAATGCGTACCGGTGAGGGTAAAACCCTGGTAGCCACCCTGGGCGTTTACCTCAATGCGCTGTCCGGCAAGGGCGTGCACGTGGTGACGGTCAACGATTACCTGGCTCGCCGCGACGCCAACTGGATGCGTCCACTGTATGAGTTCCTCGGCCTGACCGTGGGTGTGGTCACCCCGTTCCAGCCGCCGGAAGAGAAGCGTGCCGCCTACGCCGCCGACATCACCTACGGCACCAACAACGAATTCGGTTTCGATTACCTGCGCGACAACATGGCGTTCAGCATGGAGGAGAAGTTCCAGCGCGAGCTGAACTTCGCCGTGATCGACGAAGTCGACTCCATCCTGATCGACGAAGCCCGTACCCCGCTGATCATCTCCGGCCAGGCCGAAGACAGCTCGCGGTTGTACACCGAGATCAACAAGCTGATCCCGCGCCTGACCCAGCACGTCGAGGAAGTCGAGGGCGTGGTGACCAAAGAGGGTCACTTCACCATCGACGAGAAGACCCGCCAGGTCGAGCTGAACGAGGCCGGTCACCAGTACATCGAGGAAATGCTCACCCAGGTCGGCCTGCTGGCCGAGGGCGAGAGCCTTTACTCGGCGCACAACCTGGGCCTGTTGACCCACGTCTATGCCGGCCTGCGTGCGCACAAGCTGTTCCACCGCAACGTCGAGTACATCGTGCAGGATGGCCAGGTAGTCCTGGTCGACGAGCACACCGGCCGTACCATGCCGGGCCGTCGCCTGTCCGAGGGCCTGCACCAGGCCATCGAGGCCAAGGAAAACCTCAACATCCAGGCCGAAAGCCAGACCCTGGCCTCGACCACCTTCCAGAACTACTTCCGTCTGTACACCAAGCTGTCCGGCATGACCGGTACCGCCGATACCGAGGCGTTCGAGTTCCAGCAGATCTACGGCCTGTCCGTGGTGGTCATCCCGCCGAACAAGCCGCTGGCGCGCAAGGACTACAACGACCTGGTGTTCCTCACCGCCGACGAGAAGTACGCGGCGATCATTGCCGACATCGAGGAGTCCCTCAAGCAGGGCCGCCCGGTGCTGGTGGGGACCGCGACCATCGAGACCTCCGAGCACATGTCCAATCTGCTCAAGCAGAAGGGCATCGAGCACAAGGTCCTGAACGCCAAGTTCCACGAGAAGGAAGCGGAAATCATTGCCCAGGCCGGTCGTCCGGGCGCTCTGACCATCGCCACCAACATGGCCGGTCGGGGGACCGACATCCTGCTGGGCGGCAACTGGGAAGTCGAAGTCGCCGCCCTGGAAAACCCGACGCCGGAGCAGATCGCGCAGATCAAGGCCGATTGGCAGAAGCGCCACCAGCAGGTGCTCGAGGCGGGTGGCCTGCAGGTGATCGCTTCCGAGCGTCACGAGTCGCGGCGCATCGACAACCAGTTGCGCGGTCGTGCCGGCCGCCAGGGCGACGCCGGTTCCAGCCGCTTCTACCTGTCGCTGGAGGACAGCCTGATGCGTATCTTCGCCTCCGATCGGGTGAAGAACTTCATGAAGGCTCTGGGCATGCAGCCAGGCGAGGCGATCGAGCACCGCATGGTGACCAACGCCATCGAGAAGGCCCAGCGCAAGGTCGAAGGTCGCAACTTCGATATCCGCAAGCAACTGCTCGAGTTCGACGACGTCAACAACGAACAGCGTAAAGTGATCTATCACATGCGTAATACGTTGCTGGCGGCGGACAATATCGGCGAAACCATCGCCGACTTCCGCCAGGACGTGCTCAACGCCACCGTCAGCGCCCATATTCCTCCACAGTCGCTGCCCGAGCAGTGGGATGTGGCGGGCCTCGAATCGGCCATCGAGAGCGATTTCGGTGTGAAGCTGCCGATCCAGCAGTGGCTCGACGAAGACGATCACCTGTATGAGGAAACCCTGCGCGAGAAGCTGCTCAACGAGCTGCTGGCGGCGTACAACGAGAAGGAGGATCAGGCTGGCGCCGAAGCCCTGCGCACGTTCGAGAAACAGATCGTACTGCGTGTGCTGGACGACCTGTGGAAAGACCACCTGTCGACCATGGACCACCTGCGTCACGGTATCCACCTGCGTGGTTATGCGCAGAAGAACCCGAAGCAGGAGTACAAGCGCGAGTCGTTCACCCTGTTCTCCGAACTGCTGGACTCGATCAAGCGCGACTCGATCCGCGTGCTCTCCCACGTTCAGGTGCGCCGCGAAGATCCGGCCGAAGAGGAAGCCCGCCTGCGTCGCGAAGCCGAGGCACTGGCCCAGCGCATGCAGTTCCAGCACGCCGAGGCGCCTGGCCTGGAAGCGTCGGAAGCCGAGCAGCAGGGTGAAGAAGTCGATGTTGCCCTGGCCGCCGCACCGGTACGCAACGAACAGAAGCTGGGCCGCAACGAACTGTGCTACTGCGGTTCGGGCAAGAAGTACAAACACTGTCACGGTCAGATCAACTAACGCTTCTGCCGGACACTGAAACACCCGCGCCGCGACCGGCATCAGCCGTCGCGGCGTTTTTCCATTTGAAACACTGTCCGTTGTGGCGACAGTGGCTATCACCCTGAGAGGAGCGCATTCATGGCTGTTGGTCTTGGTCCTTTGCCAACGTTGCACCCGGTTGCCGGTTTTGAACTCGGTATCGCTTCGGCCGGAATCAAGCGCCCCGGGCGTAAGGATGTGGTGGTGATGCGATGTGCCGAGGGCTCCACGGTGGCCGGCGTGTTCACCTTGAACGCTTTCTGCGCGGCGCCGGTGATCCTGGCCAAGCAGCGTGTGCAGGGCCCGGTCCGTTACCTGCTGACCAACACCGGCAATGCCAACGCCGGTACCGGCGAACCAGGCCTGGCCGCTGCCGCGCGCACCTGCGCCAAGCTGGCCGAGTTGGCGGGCGTCGATGCCAATGCCGTGTTGCCATACTCCACTGGCGTGATCGGCGAGCCACTGCCGGTCGAGAAGATCGAGGGTGCCTTGCAGGCGGCCCTGGACGACCTCTCCGTGGACAACTGGGCCGCTGCCGCTACCGGCATCATGACCACCGACACCCTGCCCAAGGGCGCCAGCCGCCAGTTCCAGCATGATGGCGTGACCGTCACCGTGACCGGCATCAGCAAGGGCGCCGGGATGATTCGGCCGAACATGGCGACCATGCTCGGCTACATCGCCACCGACGCCAAGGTTTCCCGAGAAGTGCTGCAGAACCTGATGCTCGACGGTGCCAACAAGTCGTTCAACCGCATCACCATCGATGGCGACACCTCGACCAACGACTGCTGCATGCTGATCGCCACCGGCCAGGCCGACCTGCCGGAAATCACCGAAGCCAGCGGCCCGCTATTCGCCGCGCTGAAACAGGCGGTGTTCGAAGTCTGCATGGAAGTGGCCCAGGCCATCGTGCGTGACGGTGAAGGCGCGACCAAGTTCGTCACCGTCGAAGTCAATGGCGGCGGCACTCATCAGGAATGCCTGGATGTGGGCTACACTGTGGCCCACTCGCCGCTGATCAAGACCGCGCTGTTCGCCTCCGACCCGAACTGGGGGCGTATCCTGGCCGCGGTCGGCCGCGCCGGTGTGCCGAACCTGGACGTGAGCAGGATCGACGTGTTCCTGGGCGAGGTGTGCATCGCCAGCCGTGGTGCCCGTGCCGCAACCTACACCGAGGAGCAGGGGGCGGCGGTGATGTCTCGCGAAGAGATCACCATCCGTATCGAACTGGGGCGCGGCGATTGCAGCGAAACCATCTGGACCACCGATCTGTCTCACGAATACGTGAAGATCAACGCGGAATACCGTACGTAAGTAGCCCGCGGCGAGGTTTGTGGAGGGTGGGCAAACGGCCGATACCGATCGTTCCCACGCTCGGCGTGGGAATACCTCTCTGGGCGCCCGCTCTTGTGACGCAGAGCGTCACGGGCTGCGTTCCCACGCGGAGCCTGGGAACGATCATCAAGTACCGTATGCAAGTGCCCCGCGCGGGGTCCAGGTTCGGCGCCCCCGGTAAACGGCAGATTGATAGGAGTTTTCAGCGTGAAACGCGTACAGGTGGCAGCGGCCGTTATCCGAGGCAGCGATGGGCGGATTCTGATCGCTCGACGTGCCGATTCCCAGCACCAGGGCGGCTTGTGGGAATTCCCCGGCGGCAAGGTCGAGGAGGGCGAAGCGGTCCGGGTGGCCCTGGCCCGTGAGCTGCAGGAAGAGCTGGGGATCGTGGTCAGCGAAGCTCGTCCATTGATCAAGGTGCAGCACGATTACCCGGACAAGCAGGTGTTGCTGGATGTCTGGGAAGTTTCGGCCTTCACCGGCGAACCGCATGGTGCCGAGGGTCAGCCCCTGGCCTGGGTGACCGCTCGGGAGCTGTCGAACTACGAGTTTCCGGCAGCCAACCAGCCGATCGTCGCGGCCGCGCGCTTGCCGGGTGAATACCTGATCACCCCGGATGGGCTGGAGACCCCGCAATTGCTGCAGGGTATCCAGAAGGCGATTGCCAGTGGCATCAGGCTGGTCCAACTGCGTGCACCGAATGGGTTCGATCCCAAGTATCGCGACCTGGCGGTCGATGCGGTTGGGTTGTGTGCCGGCAAGGCGCAGTTGATGCTCAAGGGCCCATTCGAATGGCTGGGGGACTTCCCCTCGGCTGGCTGGCACATCACGTCGGCGCAATTGCGCAAGTACGCCGCCGCCGGGCGGCCGCTGCCCAAGGAGCGCTGGCTGGCTGCGTCCTGCCATGACGCCGAGGAGCTGGCATTGGCCGAGCAGATGGGGGTGGATTTCGTCACCTTGTCGCCGGTGCGGCCAACCCAGACCCACCCGGATGCAAAGCCGCTTGGCTGGGAGCAGGCCGGGCAGTTGATTACCGGTTTCAACAGGCCGGTGTATCTGCTGGGCGGGGTTGGACCTGCTGATGTTTCGCGAGCCTGGGGCACCGGGGCGCAGGGTGTAGCGGGTATTCGGGCGTTCTGGCCGCAATGACTGGTCGATTGCCTCGGGCTGCAGGCACTTCTGGTGGCGAGCGGGCTTGCCTGCGTTCGGCTGCGAAGCAGCCGTAAAGCCAGCGACTCGGGTCCGGCCGGCAGACGGGGGGCTGTTTTTGGGGGCTTCGCCCTCAGCGCGGGCAAGCCCGCTCGCACAGGTTCGGCTTATTTCACCTTCAGTGGGAAACCGGCTTTTTGGCCGCTTCCCACAGGATCTCGGCAATCTTCTCGCGCCGGGCAATCAGCCTGGCCGTTACGAAAAACAGATCCGATAGCCGATTGATGTAGGCCAGTCCGACGCCACCCAACGGTTCCAGGGCATTGAGCTGCTGGCAACGGCGTTCGGCACTGCGCGCCAGGCTGCGGCAGACGTGGGCCTGGGCTATCAGCACCGAGCCGCCCGGCAGGATGAAATTCTCCAGGGGGCCGAGTTCTTCGTTCCAGCGGTCGATAGCGGCTTCCAGCCGTTCGATTTCGCTCTTGTCCAGCGCCTGGTACTCCGGCATTGCCAATTCGCCGCCGAGGTCGAACAACCGATGCTGGCAAGGCGCGAGCACCTCGATCACTTCTTCCAGTTCCGGGTGGATCACCACCAGTTCGGCCAACCCCGCCAGGAGCAGCCCGAGCTGGCTGTTGAGGCTGTCGACCTCGCCGATGGCTTCGATCCGTGGATGGTCCTTGGGCACGCGACGACCGTCGCCCAGCCCGGTTTCGCCGGTGTCACCGGTCCTTGTGTAAATCTTCGACAGGCGAAAACCCATGGTTACAGCTCCGTTTTATTGAGTTCGGGGAGAAGGGCCTGGTTGCTCGCCAGCGGCAGGCGCAGGGTGAAGCAGGTGCCCTGGCCGGGAGTCGATTGCACTTCCATCTGGCCCTTGTGGTTGTTGGTGATGATGAAATAGGAAACCGACAGCCCAAGGCCCGTGCCCTGGCCGATTTCCTTGGTGGTGAAGAACGGTTCGAAGGTGCGCTTGCGGATGCTTTCGGGCATGCCGATGCCATTGTCCTCGACCTGGATTTCCGCCCATGGCGGATTCAGCCGGGTACGCAGGGTGATGCGCCCGGGTTCGCGGTCGTCGTCGCGCTGGTGGATGGCCTGGGCGGCGTTCTTCAGCAGGTTCAGCAACACTTGCTCCAACTCGTTGGCGGTACCGGGAACCGGCCCGAGCAGCGGATCGAACTGACGGATGATGGCCTGGCCCTTGAAGTCGAAGCCGATGGTCAGGTCGAAGTCGTTGCCGGCGATCTCCACCGCCTGGTCGATCAGCGCCGGCAGGTCGCAAGGCGCCATTTCCCGCTTGCTGCGCCGGCTGAAACTGAGCATGTGAGTGACGATCTTCGCTGCCCGCGCGCCGGCTTGCTGGATGCCGTCGAGCAATTGTGGCACCTCGCGACTGGTGAGGTACTGGTTGACGGTGCCCAGGTCGATGCCCGCCTGCTCGGCGTATTCGAGGTTCTTCGGCAGCTCCGAGGATAGTCGTCGGCGGATGTTCTGCACGTTGTGCAGGATCGCGCCCAGCGGGTTGTTGATCTCGTGGGCCATGCCGGCGGCCAGGCCGCCGACCGAGAGCATTTTCTCCGATTGCACCATCATCTCTTCCAGGGACAGGCGCTGGGTGATGTCGTCGATGCGGATCACCACGCCGCGGCCGGCACCGCCCATCAGCGGATAGAAGGTCAGGGCATAGTGGCGGGCTTCGTCGTCCTTGATCCAGGTGACGCGCTCGATCTTCGCCACGGTGTGCTGCTCGACGGTGTCCTTGAGCTGCGGCAGGAACGGCTTTAGCGGTTCGAAGGCGAGGAAGATCGGCTGGTTCAGCGCCTCGTCCAGGCGGGTCCCGGACAGGGCGCTGGCTTCCTGGTTCCATTGGGTGACGTACAACTGCTCGTCCAGGGCGATCAGCGCCGAGGGCATGGAGTCGATGATGCTGTTGAGGTAGTTCTGAAAGCCCGTGAGTTTCTTTTCGATCTTGCTGCGTACCTGGACTTCGAGTTCGAGCTTGCGGTTGGTATGGCGGGTTTCCTCGGCCAGCCCCTGGGCCTGGTCGTAGGCCGCCTGGGATTCGTCGCGGGCGCGCTTGAGCTGCTGCTCGCGGGCTTCGATGCGCGAAAGCATGGTGTTGAAGGCCTCGGCCAGGCTGCCGATTTCGTCGTGGTTGCCCCGTGAGGCGCGCAGCGAATAGTTTTCCTCGCGGGTAACCTGGCGCGACAGCTCCTCGAGTTCGTGGATCGGTTGGGTGATCAGCCGCTTGATCTGCCGGGCGATGATCAGCCACAGCAGCACGCTGAAGATCAGGATGCCCAGGCTGGCGGTGAAGGTGCCGGTGTAGAAGGCCACCGGCAGTTCGCTGCTGGCCACCAGCAGCAGATGCCCGGGCGCCTGCCCGGGGCGGGGCATGTCGATGACCTGGTTGCTGCGAAACTCGGTCAGGCGCCAGGCCTCGACGTGCCGATAGCGTTCCGGCAATTTCAGGCGGTCGCTGTGTTGCAGTTGGGCCAGCCGCTCGCCCTTGCCGTCATAGATGGCCGCGGCCCGCAACGGCGAATAGCTGTTGAGCTCCTTGAGCAGGGCTTGGGCATTGTCCGGGGATTCCAGGGCCTGGCTGGCGAGGCCCGGGTTCGATACCAGCCGGCCGATGGTCTGCAGTGCCTGGGGCGCCATGCTTTCCTGGGAAATCCAGTAGGCGGCGCTGATGAAGGTCAGGTTGGCGACCAGCAATACGGTGATCAGCAGCACCAGCAGCGCGGCGAGGAGTTTCTGACCGACCGGAAGGTTTTCTAGGCGCTGGCGCAGGGGCATCGCGGGTCCTGTCTGGCAAGGTAAGAGAAGCGGCGGGCCTCGATCGGCAGCCGACCGTGACTGAGTGTATCAAACCGTCGATTTTTGCCGCGGGCTTTTGCAAAAGCGCGGACTGAACACTTCGCAAGGGCGATGTGGGGCAGGGCCGCCGCCGATCAGTCGCTTGGCAAGCCGTGGCTCACCAAGTGGCTGGTCAGCCGCTCTTGCAGTCGTTCCAGGTGGGGCAGGCTCAGGTGGTGGCGTGCCGCGGCGGCGCAGGCATAGCCCAGCAGGTAGCTGATTTCGGTGCGCCGGCCGTTGGCGACATCCTGGTACATGGAAGAATAGTTCGCGGCGGTGGCCTGTATCACTCGCTGTACTTCAGTGTGCAGATCCTCGGCGGCGGCGGGCTGGCCGCGGCATTGCAGCAGCTCCGTCAGTTCTGCGCAGAGGGTGGCCACCTCGCAGTGATGCTCCAGCAGGCCGCCGTTGCGGCAGGCGT
>NZ_AQOH01000297.1 GCF_000364705.1 Pseudomonas fuscovaginae SE-1
AGTTCAGCGCCAGCTTGCGCCACAGCCGGGTGAGGATCTGGGTGTTCCACTCGTGGGGGATACCCGCCCGTGTCAGGTCGTCCAGCCATACGGGTGGCAGGGGCCGGGCAGCGTCGCCGAGCCAGGTGAAACCATGGCCGGCGAACACCACCCGCCAGTCTTCCTCGCGAAACGCGCCCTCGGTGCTGGAGGCGAAGATGCAACGGGCTCCTGGCGCCAGGGCTGCGACGGCGTCCTGGCTGCCCAGGCCGTTCTGAAGCAGGATCAACTCGGCATTGTCGCCCAGGCGTGGGATCAGGCTGGCGACCGCGGCTGGCGCGTCATAGGCCTTGCAGGCGACCAGCAGGCGGGTGATCGGCTCGGCGGCGTCGACGGTCTGGGCGGGTATCGCGAACCGTTGGGGCCGGCCCTGTTCGACCAGGGTCAGGCCGCCGCTGGCTTCGTAGGCCGCCAACCGGTCCGGGTCCCGCAGGATCAACCTGACCGGCAGCCCGGCGCGGGCCAGGCGGGCGGCCCACAGGCTGCCCAGGCTGCCGGCGCCGAGGACGTGCCAGGTGCCGTTCATCAGTCTCGAGCCGGCAGGCGCTTGGCGCTGACCACGCCGTCGGCATAGGACTGCGCCAGCAGTTGCGCGGCTTCGTCGAACAGGGTCTGCTGGTCCAGCGGCAGGCACTTGCTGTCCAGGCCCACCAGGCTGATGCCGGCCTTCACTTCGACCGGCCCCTCGTTGGTCATGAACGGCTTGAGATTCAGGCCGTCATACAGGCGCTTGAAGCTGCTCGGGGCGCAGTCGCGCAGGTCGGGCGGCATGGTCATCAGCACAAAGTGCTGGTCGTCCAGGCGTGCCAGCACATCCAGCGGCCGCACCAGTTGCTGCAGGCGGCGGGCGATGCCCTGCTGCAGCTCGTCGTAGAAGTCGTTGCCGTACTCGCGTTGCAGTTCGCCCGCCTGTTGGATGCCGATCAACAGGTAGCAGATCGCGCCGCCCCGGGCCTGCACCTGGCGCAGGCTGTCGGTCAACTTCTGGCGCAGGTAGCGGGCGTTGCCCAGACCGGTCAGGGAGTCGACCAGGTTGCGTTGTTCGAGGCTGGCGATGTTCTGACGCAACAGGCGGTTTTCCTGGCGCAGCCGCTGCAGGGTGTTGCACTGGCGGTCGGCGGCCAGAACCCGGGTCAGCAACAGGCGCTCGATATCCTCGGGGGCGATCAGGTCGTCGATGTCGTTGGGCAACGCATCGTCGAGCAGCGCGAGCGGTGCGTCGGCATTGATCAGCAACACATAGGTGTAGTGATCGTTCATCTCGTCGCGCAGCCGGACCTTCTCCGCCAGTTTCAGCCCGGACTCGCCGGCGCAGATCACCACGCTGGCCGCACGCTGGTCGATCTGTTCCAGGGCCAGGACCGCATCGTTGGCCTGGCGTATGTCCTGGTAGCCCGCACGCTGGAGGCTGCCGCCAAGGGCGCTGCTGACCAGATGACCATCACTCACCAGCAAAATGCTCAGATCCGGGTTAGGCATGGGAGGCTCTTAAGTGAATGAGTGGGAGGAAGAACCGTTATAATGCTCGCGGATTTTAACCGTCAAACCCGGCGCGCTCCATCGGTATCGGGCGCGCCCAGATTAAATTTGGAGAAATCGCATGCCGTCGTTCGACGTGGTATCCGAACTGGACAAACACGAAGTCACCAACGCCGTCGAGAACGCCGTCAAGGAGCTGGACCGCCGTTATGACCTGAAGGGCAAAGGCTCCTTCGAATTCAAGGACAAGGAACAGACCGTCAGCATGACGGCCGAGGCCGAGTTCCAACTGGAGGCGATGCTGGAAATCCTGCGCATGGCCCTGGTGAAGCGCAAGATCGATGTGAAATGCCTGGAGGTCAAGGATGCCTACGCTTCCGGCAAGGTGATGAAGCAGGATGCGACCTTCAAGGAGGGCATCGACAAGGAGATGGCGAAGAAGATTGTCGCCCACATCAAGGAGTCCAAGCTGAAGGTTCAGGCCGCCATCCAGGGTGAACAGGTCCGCGTGACCGGCAAGAAGCGCGACGATCTGCAGGAGGCGATTGCCAACCTGCGGGCCAAGGAATTCGACCTGCCGCTGCAGTTCAACAACTTCCGCGACTGATCCGGTCCGCCAGGGAACCTCTGGAAGTTATCGGCGTCGGAGGGCCCAGGCGCGGCAGAAACGGTTGAGCCCGCGGGGATCGATCGTTTTGCCGGGCAATCGCACGATAACAGGAGAGAACAATGGATCTGAACGCGGAAATGGATCATCTCATCAAGGCTTCCCAGGCCTGGGTTCCGATGATCATGGAATACGGCAGCCGGGTGCTGCTGGCTGTCGTCACGCTGCTCATCGGTTGGTGGTTGATCAACCGGCTGACCGACAAGCTCGGCAAGTTGCTGGCATTGCGCAATGCGGACCTGGCGCTGCAGGGCTTTATCAGCACCCTGGCGAATATCGCCCTCAAGGTCATGCTCAGCATCAGCGTCGCGTCGATGATCGGCGTGGCGACCACCTCGTTCGTCGCGGCGATCGGTGCGGCCGGCCTGGCGATCGGCCTGGCCTTGCAGGGCAGCCTGGCGAACTTCGCCGGTGGCGTGCTGATCCTCATGTTCCGGCCGTTCCGCATCGGTGACACGATCACCGCGCAGGGCGTTACCGGTACTGTCGACAATATCCAGATCTTCCATACCATCCTGCGTACCGGCGACAACCAGACGGTCATCATGCCCAACGGCAGCCTGTCGAACGGGATCATCACCAACATCAACCGTCAGCCGACGCGCAAGGTGGTGTTCGATGTAGGGGTGGACTACGAGGCCGACCTGCAGAAGGCGCGTGAAGTGTTGCTGGAACTGGCCAAGGATGAGCGCGTGCTCGCCGACCCGGCGCCGGCGGCCGTGGTTTCGGCGTTGGGCGACAGTTCGATCACCGTTTCCCTGCGGGTGTGGACAAAGACGTCCGATTACTGGGACCTGATGTTCAAGTTCAATGAACATGCACGGGATCGCCTCAAGGAAGCGGGCATCGATATTCCGTTTCCGCAGCGGGTGATTCGGGTGATGCAGGAAGCGCCGGTCAAATAAGCCGGTCCATATCTGTCCAAACAGTCAGATATGAATGGGAGGGGCCCGAAAGGGCCCCTTTTTATTGCCCGCCTTTTAATGAGTGCTTCGGGCGGGGAGGGCTTTCCATTGGAGCCGAAGGATATCGGGAAGGATAAATACTGGCGCGATCTTCAAGTCTGATGAGTTGTTTTTGTTAGCTGGCTACTAAGTAGTTTACGACGGTTTGTTTTCCATCCATGCAATAAAAAAGGCCCATCACAGGGATGGGCCTTTCTTTAAGCGAGTATCGCTATTACTTCTTGGCGATAGCCATCAGGTCGAGTGGGTACTCGGTGATCAGGCGGAACTCGTTGATGTTGCCTTCAGCCTGGTCGGCGTTGCCACGGTGCCAGGCTTGACGAGCGCGGAAGGACAGGTCTTTCAGAGGACCAGACTGGACAACATATTTAGCTTCCAGGTTGGTCTCGAAGTGGTGGCCATCTTTACCATACCCATAGATGGCGTAAGGGCTGTTGGACGCGATGTGGCTGCCGTCGATCCCTTCACCATGGACATAGCGAGCCATGAAACTCAGACCAGGAATGCCATATTCGGCCATCTTCAGGTCATAGCGTGCCTGAACGGAGCGCTCCTCAGGGCCGTTGAAGTCAGAGTATTGGATGGAGTTGGCGAGGAAGATCGAGTCGCCGCCGCGGTTGGAGCGGTCACCCACAGCGATGTAGTCGAACGGTGTATCGCCGTGTACCTTCTGGTACGCCAGGGTAACAGTATGTGCGTTGAGGAACGAGTATGCGGTGGCAAAGGAGTACGTGGTGTTGTTGATATCACCAGCCAGAGCCGATCCGGTATCGGTGGTACGGTAGATGTTGAAGTCGAAATTCAACGACTGGTCGCTGGCTACTGGCAGGGTGTAGTTGACGTTACCGTAGTATTGGTTCCAGATGTCCTCTGCCTTGGCGCCATAGAGCGACACGGTCAGGTTTTCGTTGATGCCGTACTTGCCGCCCGCGTAGTCGATGCTTTTGACCTCGATCGCAGTATCAGCGTAAGCGGTGCGCAGCTTCTGCTGCATAGAGGTCTGGTCCTGACTGCTGCCTGCGTAGAAATGGCCGGCTTCCAGGTCGAGGTTTTTAACTTCGCTACTCTGCAGTTGGAAGCCACGAGCTGTCTGCTGGAACAGACGGCTGCCGCCGACGGCGAAGACTGGGGAAGTGCTTGGGCTGAAGTCTCCGAATTTCAGTTCGGTCTTGGAGATGCGTGCGGCAATAGCAGCACCAGCCTTGCCAAAGCTGTCGTTGTTCTTACCATTTGCGTCGCGGCTCATGTTGCCCGAACCGGATTCCGAGTCTTTGCCGCGCAGTAGGTAGCCAGCGTCTCCGAAGGCTTCGACTTTCACGCCGACAGTGCCTTGGGTGTAGCCCGAGCTGAACTTGCCCAGGACGCCTTGTGTCCAGTCTTCCTGGTCCTTGGCGGTGTTCTTGCGGTCACGGTTGAAGTAGTAGTTCTTCAGAACCACGCCTGCCGAGGCGCCTTCAACGAAACCCTTGGCATCGGCCTGGTCGGTCACGAAAGGTTCGGCCATTGCCAATTGAGTGCCTGCTGCCGAAACGGCCAGGGCGATCATGCTCCACTTCATCACGCGCATCGTGATTTGCTCCTTTGGTTTTTAGGAAGAGTACTGCCGTCCCACCTGTATTTTTATCTGGGCGGCTCTTTCTTTTTGTGTCGGCGCAAACTTATATCACGCTGACAAACTTGGCGATACTTGCTCACCTATCCTTGCGGCTTCTTTACGAGCGTGTCGCAAAAAGCTCGCTCCATGTCGCAAATACACAGCCTTGCGTTGGCTGTGCAACTTCAGCGCAGTTGTCGGACCCCTGAGCATAGATAAAAAGCACATAGGTTCAAGCGCCGAACTGTCCCTGGTTGCACTGTACTGCGTTGTTACCGTGTCGCGGAGCTTCAGCGTCCGATCAGGCCCTCTGTGGCGACTGTGGCGTAACTCAATGCAACAAGCATGCACAAAGTCGAAAAATCGCCAGAAAATATTTCCCTGACTGTTCGGTCACGCTGAAACCCTTATAAAGCCTGGGGGCAGCCCGGTGGCTCATGGTGCTTGACGTATTACTTTCCCTTGTGCTGCTAATCCCTTGATTACCTGAAAAAAGCCAAAAACGTTACCGGTTCACACCGTCGATGGGGTAAACGGTGGGCAAAAGGTGCACCAAGAATAGTCGCTCTGTGTGTTTTTGGTGCAGGGCTGCCTGTGGGCTGTTGCGGATCGTACAGTCACCGTTTTCCCGTGAAAGGCTCTGCCAGGGACTACATGGCGCATCAGCAGAGGTTTTCAGGAAAAGATGACGCTTTGATTATGCGGCGGCATTTTTTTCGGCCGGCCGAGAACGGTGCGTAGCGGGTCCGTAATGGTGCGTGATGATCCGGGGAGACCGGTCGCGGGGCGGAATCATTCGCTCCTATCGGCAGCCTTACGGTGAACTGGCGGGCGAAGGCGGGTATCCTGAGCGCATTGTCTGCGCGGCGGCCGTCGTCGGACCGCGGCCCGAGCAGGCCCATTCAGTCAAGCAGGAGTGTTTACGGTGTTCGTTCTCGATTCGCGTCTTCAACAAGACACCTTGCCGATGGGCGACTTTCCGTTGTGTCGCCTGCTGTTATCCAACGATTCGAACTATCCCTGGTTCATCCTGGTGCCTCGGCGTGCGGAGATCAGCGAGGTGTTCGAGCTGGATGCGGCGGACCAGGCGCAGTTGTGGCAGGAGACCAATGCGCTGGCCCAGGCCCTCAAGCAGGTCTTCAAGGCGGACAAGATGAATGTCGCGGCCTTGGGTAACGTGGTCAGCCAGTTGCACATGCATGTCATCGTTCGTCATCGGGGCGATGCCGCCTGGCCTGCTCCAGTCTGGGGCAAGCATCCGGCCAGGCCTTATGCCGAGGTGGAGGTTGCCGAAATTCGCGAGCGGCTGAAGGCGGCACTGGCCGAAGGCTTTTCCTATGTGCAGGTGTCGTCATGAGCCTGGATGCGCGTGTTACCGAACTGGAAACCCGCCTGGCGTTCCAGGATGACACCATCCAGGCGCTGAACGATGTGCTGGTGGCGCAGCAACGTGAAGTGGAGCGTCTGCAATTGCAGATGGCCGCCTTGATCAAGCGTCATGAGGAAATGCTGGGGCAATTCGGCATTGCCGAGGATGAGGCGCCGCCGCCTCACTACTGAAACAGGCCATGCCGGGTTGGCAGGCATGAAAAAACCGCGAGCCGTCCGACGGCATCGCGGTTTTTTTCGAGCGTCGAAAAGGTTCAGCGACGCGGCGATGCCGCCACCACGTCTTCGGCCTGCAGGCCCTTGTCCCGGTTCATCACCGAGAACTCCACGCGCTGGCCTTCGACCAGGACGCGGTGGCCTTCACCCCGAATGGCGCGAAAGTGCACGAAGATATCATCGCCGGAATCGCGTGAGATGAAGCCGAAACCCTTGGAGGTGTTGAACCACTTCACGGTACCGGTATCGCGGTTGCTCATGTCGTAGTTGGGCGAAGCTGTGGAGGGCGAGGACTTGTAGAAGCTGACCGCCAGATGCAGCAGTACGGCAATCACCGCGGCCGCCAGGCTCAGCAGTACGGCAGGCTGGCCGGCGATCATCGGCAGGGGGGCGAGCAGTACCAGAATCTGCAGCACGACCGCCAGAATCAGCAGGGCACTGACCAGATTTTGCAGTTGATGACGAGGACCCTTGTTCCAGTAGGGAATCACCGGCGCGAGGATCAGGTTGAGCAAGCCGAAGAATGCCAGATAAAGCGCATCGGGTTGTTGCAGGTAAGGCAGTGCTTCGGATCGCAGGCTGGGTATAAAGGAAAGCAGCAGGGCAACGGCGCCCGTTAGCAGGTGGACGATTTTCAACATTTGATTGACTCACTCAAGATTGATAGCACGGAAGAGCTGGCAGCCCACGGTTCGCTTCTGACAAAAAAAGGTGAGGCGCTGAGCACGTGTTCTAACAGCCTATGCGTCGTGCCAGGGTGCGGCATGACGACACGCTGTCTATTTAACAGCAAAGCCCGGGCCTTCTCAAATCAACGGCTTGAGCGGTCTTGGCAGGGAGCGCGGAGGGCTCTGGGGCGCAGGGCCCCGGTGCTGCACGGGGCGGCGAGTCTTGCTAGAGTGCTCCTACACCTTCAAGGTGTGACTTCAATCACGTCAAGGGGATGCATATGGCTATTGATATCGGTATCAGCGAAGCGGACCGCAAGTCCATCGTCGAAGGACTCTCCCGTCTGTTGTCGGATACCTATGTACTCTATCTGAAGACCCACAACTTCCACTGGAACGTCAGCGGTCCGATGTTTCGGACCCTGCACTTGATGTTTGAAGAACAATACAACGAACTGGCGCTGGCGGTGGACCTGATCGCCGAGCGGATCCGGGCGCTCGGGTTTCCGGCTCCGGGTACCTATTCGACCTATGCCCGCCTGTCTTCCATCAAGGAAGAAGAGGGCGTGCCGAGCGCCGAGGAGATGATCCGGCAATTGGTGCAGGGACAGGAGGCGGTGACCCGCACCGCGCGTGGCATCTTCCCGCTGCTGGACAAGGTCAGCGACGAGCCGACCGCCGACCTGCTGACCCAGCGCATGCAGGTGCATGAGAAAACCGCCTGGATGTTGCGGGCCCTGCTGGAAGAGTGATGCCTGCGACTGCCGGCTCGTCCGTGCGCTTGCCGGCGGCGCTCGAGCGTGGCCCGTGCCGGCTCGGTTCGCGCCGTCGGGCGCCGACGTTCCTCGTTTTCTGGTCGCTTCATCCTACGCAGGCGGTGGTCCGGTCTGCTGGATAAGGAATTTTGCTTGCGGTTTTATGTAAGCGAGATTTTCCAAGAGCGCCCTTGTTCAAGGGCGTGCAGCGACGGAGTGCGAGGAAGATGGTGCAGTTGAAACAGTGTGGGGGGGAGTCCGGTCTGCTGCGCAAGACCAGGCCCGATCCCATGTTGCTGGAGTTTGATATCGGATTGGCCAAGCCGGTGTCACGATCCGTTCGCCTGAACGGATTCGCGACCTGCCTGCGGCTTGAGGAAGTGTACTGGAAAGTATTGGCCGACATGGCCGGGATCAACCAGTGCACGGTCAATGCGTTGCTGTCCAATGTCGATATGGAAGTGCATCTGCGGTATGGGGGGGTGAAAAATTTCAGCGGCCTGATTCGTGTCGTCTGCATGGTGCATTTGCTGACGTTGGGTGGTTTGCAGCATTCGCGGTGAGTGGGCTCGCTCGGGTCGCGGGCCGCTGGTCGTCGCAGGGCTGGCGCGATGGCCGGTGTTACGGCTGCAAAGCCTCGATTTAACAGATATAATCCCGCTCTTTGCTGCATGGCCCGACTCTGGGCTCGGGCAGCAGTGATGTCGTTATCTGATTGTCGAGACGCCCCATGCCCATGTACGACTACCAATGCGCTTCCTGTGGTCATCAGCTGGAAGCCATTCAGAAAATCAGCGCTCCTCCTCTGGTCGATTGCCCTGCCTGCCAGGCGCCAGAGCTGAAGAAGATGCTTTCGATGCCCGGCTTCCGCCTCAGCGGTACCGGTTGGTACGAGACCGATTTCAAGACCGGCGCCAAGAAAAACCTGGCCGGTGGCGACAAAGCCGACTGAAAATGAGCGACACGAGCGGGCTCTGACACGCCAGGGACACTTTGCTGTGCCAGACCTCCACCGAATTCGAATTACGAGAAGTGAAACCACGACCATGATGCGCAGCCATTATTGCGGCCAACTGAACGAGAGCCTGGAAGGCCAGGAAGTCACCCTTTGCGGATGGGTCCACCGTCGTCGCGACCATGGCGGGGTGATTTTCCTCGATATCCGTGACCGTGAAGGCCTGGCCCAGGTGGTCTTCGACCCGGACCGCGCCGAGACCTTTGCCACCGCTGACCGTGTGCGCAGCGAGTACGTGGTGAAGATCACCGGCAAGGTGCGCCTGCGTCCGGCCGGTGCCGGCAACGCCAACATGGCTTCGGGCATGATCGAAGTCCTGGGTTACGAGCTGGAAGTGCTGAATGAGGCGGAAACCCCGCCGTTCCCACTCAACGAGTACTCCGACGTCGGCGAGGAAACCCGCCTGCGCTATCGCTTCATCGACCTGCGCCGTCCGGAAATGGCCGAGAAGCTGCGCCTGCGTTCGCGCATGACCACCAGCATCCGTCGCTACCTGGACGAGAACGGCTTCCTCGACGTCGAAACACCGATCCTGACCCGCGCGACTCCGGAAGGCGCCCGCGACTACCTGGTGCCGAGCCGTACCCACGCCGGCAGCTTCTTCGCCCTGCCGCAATCGCCACAGTTGTTCAAGCAACTGCTGATGGTCGCCGGCTTCGACCGCTACTACCAGATCGCCAAGTGCTTCCGCGACGAAGACCTGCGTGCCGACCGCCAGCCGGAATTCACCCAGATCGACATCGAGACCAGCTTCCTCGATGAAAAGGACATCATGGGCCTGACCGAAGGCATGATCCGCAACCTGTTCAAGGAAGTCCTGGGTCTGGAATTCGGCGAATTCCCGCACATGACCTGGGACGAGGCCATGCGCCGCTACGGTTCCGACAAGCCGGACCTGCGTATCCCACTGGAACTGGTCGACGTTGCCGACCAGCTCAAGGACGTCGAATTCAAGGTCTTCAGCGGCCCGGCCAACGATCCGAAGTGCCGTATCGCCGCACTGCGCGTGCCGGGCGGCGCGAGCATGCCGCGCAGCAAGATCGACGACTACACCAAGTTCGTCGGCATCTACGGTGCCAAGGGCCTGGCGTACATCAAGGTCAATGAGCGCGCCAAGGGCGTGGAAGGCCTGCAGTCGCCAATCGTCAAGAACATCCCCGAGGCCAACCTGAACGTGATCCTCGATCGCGTCGGCGCGGTCGATGGCGACATCGTGTTCTTCGGTGCCGACAAGACCAAGATCGTCTGCGAGGCCCTCGGCGCGCTGCGGATCAAGGTCGGTCACGACCTCGAACTGCTCACCAGCGAGTGGGCACCGATGTGGGTCGTCGACTTCCCGATGTTCGAAGAGAACGATGATGGCAGCTTCACCGCGCTGCACCACCCGTTCACCGCGCCGAAGTGCACTCCTGAAGAGCTGGAGGCCAACCCGGCCGGTGCTCTGTCGCGTGCCTACGACATGGTCCTGAACGGTACCGAGCTGGGCGGCGGTTCGATTCGTATCCATCGCAAGGAAATGCAACAGGCGGTGTTCCGTCTGCTGGGCATCAACGAAGCGGAACAGGAAGAGAAGTTCGGCTTCCTGCTTGACGCCCTGAAGTACGGTGCTCCACCCCATGGTGGCCTGGCCTTCGGTCTGGACCGCCTGGTGATGCTGATGACCGGCGCCCAGTCGATCCGCGAAGTGATCGCCTTCCCGAAAACCCAGAGCGCGGCCTGTGTCATGACCCAGGCGCCAGGTCTGGTGGACGCCAAGGCCCTGCGCGAACTGCACATTCGCCTGCGCGAGACACCCAAGGCGGAGTAATCCGGTCCTTGCGGGCGCATCCTTGGATGCGCCCTTTCTTTTATAAGGTTCGAAATTTCTGTTTGCCGGTCGACGTCGATGGCGCGACGGGCAATGTTTCACGGCAATATTTCAAAGAGCATCGGAGCGAGTTATGGCGGGTCATTCCAAGTGGGCGAACATCAAGCACCGCAAAGAACGTCAGGATGCCAAGAAGGGCAAGATCTTCACCAAGTGGATTCGTGAGCTGACGGTCGCAGCCCGCCAGGGTGGTGCCGATCCGGGTTCCAACCCACGGCTGCGTCTGGCGCTGGACAAGGCCCTGGGCGCCAACATGAGCCGCGACATCATCGATCGCGCGGTGGCCCGCGGTGCCGGCAACGCCGACACCGACGACATGGTCGAACTGAGCTACGAGGGCTACGGCCCCGGCGGCGTGGCGGTGATGGTCGAGTGCATGACCGACAACCGCAACCGTACCGCCGCCGCCGTGCGCCATGCGTTCAGCAAGTGTGGTGGCAACCTTGGCACCGACGGTTCGGTGGCCTACCTGTTCGAGCGCAAGGGGCAGATCTCGTTCGCACCGGGCATCGACGAGGACTCGCTGATGGAAGCGGCGATGGAGGCCGATGCCGATGACGTGGTGACCAACGACGACGGCTCCATCGACGTGTTCACCTCGTTCTCCGGTTTCTACGCCGTGCGCAACGCCCTGGAGGCGGCCGGTTTCAAGGCGGGCGACGCGGAAATCGTCATGCTGCCGACCACCAGCGCCGAGCTCGACCTGGAAGGCGCGGAGAAGGTCCTGAAGCTGATCGACATGCTCGAAGACCTGGACGACGTGCAAAACGTCTATTCCAACGCCGACATTCCGCAGGCGGTACTGGAACAGCTCGGCTGATGGACGCGGCCCCTGTTCCGGCAGGGGCTGAATTCTGCTGTCCGGAGCTGGGTAACCGACCTCCTGACAGTCCTCTATCGACCTGCATGCATATACAGTAGATACTGCGCGTCATTGGCAGGCTTTCTCGATCGAACCGCAGGCGTTATGACTCTTATTCTTGGTATCGACCCAGGTTCGCGGATCACCGGTTACGGTGTGGTGCGCGATACCGGGCGTGGTTGTGTCTATGTGGCGTCGGGCTGCATCCGTACCGGCAGCGGTGAGTTGCACGAGCGTTTGCAGGTGGTCTATCGCAGCGTGCGCGAGGTGATCCAGACCTATGGCCCGGTGACCATGGGCATCGAAAAGGTGTTCATGGCGAAGAACGCCGACTCGGCGCTCAAGCTTGGCCAGGCCCGTGGCGCGGCGATCGTGGCCGGTGCCGAGGAGAACCTGGAGATCGCCGAATACACCGCGACCCAGGTCAAGCAGGCGGTCGTTGGTACCGGTGGTGCCAACAAGGAACAGGTGATGCTGATGGTGATGCACCTGCTCAAGCTGACCAGCAAGCCGCAGGTCGACGCCTCCGACGCCCTGGCGATCGCCCTGTGTCATGCTCATACCCGGTCGAGCCTGTTGCCGCATGGATTGGGGGCGGCAAGGACCCGTGGCGGTCGCCTGCGTCTCTGATAGCATCATCAACTTAAACAATTTCGCTTGCCGATAGAGCCTGGTGCCGGATGATGGCGGGTCTATCGTTCCATCAGCCACCGGCCAGGCCGGCAATAAGGACCCGATACGTGATTGGACGCTTGCGCGGCACCCTGGCTGAAAAACAGCCGCCGCACCTTATCCTCGATGTGAATGGCCTGGGCTACGAGGTGGAGGTCCCCATGACCACGCTCTATCGCTTGCCGTCGGTCGGCGAACCACTGACGTTGCATACGCATTTGGTCGTGCGCGAGGATGCCCAGTTACTCTATGGCTTCGTTGGCAAGCGCGAGCGCGATTTCTTTCGCGAGCTGATCCGCCTCAACGGTGTCGGGCCCAAGCTGGCACTGGCGTTGATGTCCAGCCTGGAAGTCGATGAGCTGGTGCGTTGCGTGGCGGCCCAGGACACTTCGGCGCTGGTCAAGGTGCCGGGGGTCGGCAAGAAGACCGCCGAGCGCCTGCTGGTCGAACTCAAGGACCGTTTCAAGGCCTGGGAAACCGTGCCGAGCATCTTCGCCCTGGTGCCGAACCAGCCGGACGGAGCGCCGGCGGCGCCGGTCGCCAGTGCCGAGACCGATGCGGTCAGTGCGCTGATCTCCCTGGGCTACAAGCCGCAGGAAGCGAGCAAGGCGGTGTCCGCCATCAAGGAAAAAGGCTTGAGCAGCGAAGAAATGATCCGCCGTGCCCTGAGGGGAATGATTTAAGTGATTGAAGCCGATCGTTTGATAGCCGCTTCCAGCGGCCGTGACCGCGAGGAAGTCCAGGACCGTGCGATTCGTCCGCTTAGCCTGGCCGAATACATCGGCCAGCCCACGGTCCGGGAGCAGATGGAGCTGTTCATCCAGGCGGCCCGGGCACGCGGCGAGTCCCTGGACCACACGCTGATCTTCGGCCCGCCAGGGCTGGGCAAGACCACCCTGGCCAATATCATCGCCCAGGAAATGGGCGTGTCGATCAAGAGCACTTCCGGGCCGGTGCTGGAGCGGGCTGGCGACCTGGCGGCACTGCTGACCAACCTGGAAGCCCACGACGTGCTGTTCATCGACGAGATCCACCGTCTTTCGCCGGTGGTCGAGGAGGTGCTGTACCCGGCGATGGAGGATTTCCAGCTCGATATCATGATCGGCGAAGGCCCGGCGGCACGTTCGATCAAACTCGACCTGCCGCCCTTCACCCTGGTCGGGGCGACTACCCGCGCCGGCATGCTGACCAACCCGTTGCGTGACCGCTTCGGTATCGTCCAGCGTCTTGAGTTCTACAACACCGCCGACCTGTCGACCATCGTCAGCCGTTCGGCGGGGATTCTCGGCCTGCCGCTGGATGCCGAAGGTGCCTTCGAGGTTGCCCGGCGCGCTCGCGGTACGCCGCGGATCGCCAATCGCCTGTTGCGGCGGGTGCGCGATTTCGCCGAGGTGCGGGCCAGGGGGCACATCACCAAGGGGGTGGCGGACCTGGCGCTGAACCTGCTGGATGTCGATGAGCACGGTTTCGACCATCAGGACCGGCGCCTGCTGCTGACCATGATCGAGAAGTTCGACGGCGGCCCGGTAGGGGTCGACAGCCTGGCGGCGGCGATCGGCGAGGAGCGCCATACGATCGAGGATGTGCTGGAGCCATACCTGATCCAGCAGGGCTACATCATGCGTACGCCGCGTGGGCGGGTGGTGACCCGGCACGCGTACCTGCACTTCGGCTTGAACGTGCCGTCGCGACTGGGTGAAGCGCCTGCCGCAGATGCATTTCTCGATGTGCTGGATGACTGATGGGCGACCGGGACCGATTTATTCGTGCTGCGCGCTGTCCTAGGAGCTGGCACCACGAATCTTCATGTGAAAAGTCGTATAAGTATGAAAAACAGTTGCCTGGCCGGATTGGCAACCCGAGGAGTAAGCACTAGAGTATGCGCGCGCAAAACGGGCTTCAGTCGTTCGCACATCGCTGTCGCGTTTATTACGAGGACACCGATGCCGGCGGCATCGTGTATTACGTCAATTACCTAAAGTTCATGGAGCGGGCTCGAACCGAGCGGCTACGGGAGCTGGGCTTTGCCCAGTCCGAGCTGGTGGGGGAGAACCTGTTGTTCGTCGTGCATTCCAGCGAAGCGCGCTACCACGTGCCGGCGCGACTGGACGACGAGCTGTTGGTCAGTGCGGATGTCATTGAACTGAACCGTGCGAGCCTGCGTTTCAAGCAGCAGGTTCGTCGTGCAACGGATTTAACGCTGCTCTGCGAAGGGCAGTTCCTGGTGGCCTGTGTGCGCGCCGACAGTTTGAAACCCCGGGCCATTCCAGAAACCTTGCGATCGGCCTTTGCCGACACAAGCGGCGCGGGTACTCACTTAGAGCAGGAGATAAAGCGTGGAAGCTAACGTCGTCGACCATTCCTCCATGTGGAGTTTGGTCAGCAATGCCAGCATCGTGGTGCAATTGGTCATGCTGATTCTGGTGGCTGCCTCAGTCACCTCGTGGATCATGATTTTCCAGCGCAGCAACCTGCTGCGCGCCGGTCGTCGTGCCCTGGAGAGCTTCGAGGAGCGCTTCTGGTCGGGGATCGACCTGTCCAAGCTGTACCGTCAGGCCGGCAGCAACCCGGATCCGGATTCGGGTGTCGAGCAGATCTTCCGTGCCGGTTTCAAGGAGTTCTCCCGTCTGCGCCAGCAGCCAGGCGTCGAACCTGAAGCGGTGATGGAAGGCGTCGCCCGTGCCATGCGCGTGGCCATCTCCCGTGAAGAGGAAAAGCTCGAACAGAGCCTGCCGTTCCTCGCTACCGTCGGTTCGGTCAGCCCGTACGTCGGCCTGTTCGGTACCGTATGGGGGATCATGAACTCCTTCCGCGGCTTGGCCACAGTCCAGCAGGCGACCCTCGCCACCGTGGCTCCCGGTATTGCCGAAGCCCTGGTGGCCACCGCGATCGGCCTGTTCGCCGCGATCCCGGCCGTTGTCGCCTACAACCGTTTCGCGGCCCGGGGTGAAAACCTGATTGGTCGCTACTACACCTTCGCCGATGAGTTCCAGGCGATCCTGCACCGTAAAGTGCATACCAGCGAAGAGTAAGCAGGTAGATCCCCATGGCCCGAGTTCGCCACAAACGCAAGCCGGTCGCCGAGATGAACGTGGTGCCATACATCGACGTGATGTTGGTATTGCTGGTTATCTTCATGGTGACCGCACCAATGCTCAACCAGGGTGTGAAGGTCGATCTGCCCAAGGTTTCCAGTGAAGCCTTGCCGCAGGACAACAACACCCAGGTCCTGACCATTTCGATCAAGGCTGACAAGACCTACTACTGGAACCTTGGCAGCGAAGTCGACACCGACAAGCAGCAGGACAAGGCGATGACCTTGCCGCAGATGACCGATGCGGTCACCAAGATCATTCGTGCCGGCAACGAAGCCGGCAAGCACACCCAGGTCTTCATTCGTGGCGACAAGAGTGTCGACTATGGTGCCGTCATGGGTGCCATGGGTGGTCTGCAGAAAGCGGGTGTCGGTAACGTCGGTCTGATTACCGAGGCGCCCTGATGCACCAACAGAGAGAGCCGTCCGCCTCGGAAAGCTACTTCTGGCCCAGCGTCTGGGCGATTGGCCTGCACGTCCTGATCTTTGGCCTGCTGTTCGTCAGCTTCGCCATGACTCCGGAACTGCCCCCGGCCAAACCGCTCGTCCAGGCGACCCTGTACCAACTGAAATCGAAAAGCCAGGCAACCACCCAGACCAATCAGAAGATTGCGGGTGAGGCGAAGAAATCCGCCGCGCGCCAGACCGAAGTCGAGCAGTTGGAACAGAAGAAGGTCGAGCAGGAAGAGATAAAGGCGGCGGAACAAAAGAAAGAAGAGGCGGCTCAAAAGGCCGAAGAAGCCAAGAAGGCGGCAGAGGCGAAAAAGGCTGATGAAGCCAAGAAGGCCGACGACGCGAAGAAGGCTGCCGAAGCCAAGAAGGCCGAAGAGAAGAAACAGGCTGACATAGCCAAGAAGAAGGCCGAGGAAGAAGCCAAGGAGGCCGCTGAAGAAGAGGCCAAGAAGAAGGCCGCTGAAGAAGCGAAGAAAAAGATAGTCGAAGACGCGAAGAAGAAAGCCGCGGAAGACGCCAAGAAGAAAGCTGAAGCTGAAGAGGCGAAGAAGAAAATCGCCGAAGACGCGAAGAAGAAAGCAGCAGCCGATGCGGCCAAGAAGAAGCAGGACGCCGCACGCAAGGCCGCTGAAGAGAAGAAGGCGCAGGCACTGGCCGACTTGCTTTCCGATACGCCGCAGCGTCAGCAGGCCCTGGCGGATGAACAGGGCGATGAGACCGCGGGCAGTTTCGACGATCTGATTCGCATCCGGGCGGCGGAAGGCTGGACGCGTCCACCTTCGGCACGCAAGGGCATGGCGGTGACGTTGCAGATCGGCATGTTGCCTGACGGTACAGTGACGACGGTTTCGGTGGTCAAGGGCAGCGGTGATGGTCCGTTCGACGCCTCTGCGGTAGCGGCGGTCAAGAACATCGGTCGTCTGACGGAGATGCAGGGATTGAAACCGGCCGACTTTGCTCCTTATCGTTCGTTCAAGATGACCTTCACTCCTGACGATCTGGCACCGTAAGGCGTCTCTTTCGAATGCTATCGCCCCTGGGTTGTCTCAAGACCGCAGGGGTGATGGCCCGGCGGTAGCGGTGGTCAAGAGTATTGGTTGCCTGATGGAAATGCAGGGGATGAAACCGAGCGATCTTGCTCCTTATCGTTCCTTCAAGATGATATTTACACCTGAGGATCTAGCCTTGTGAGAAACCTTCTTCGAGGAATGCTTGTCCTGATCTGCTGCCTGGCAGGGATGGCAGTGGCAGATGAAAAGAACATTCTGGTCACCAGCGGCACCGATCGGGCGACCCCGATCGCCGTCGTGCCGTTCGGCTTCCAGGGCGGCAGCGTGCTGCCCGACGACATGGCCCAGATCATCGGCGACGACCTGCGTAACTCCGGTTACTACTCGCCGATCCCGCGGCAGAACATGATCAGCCTGCCGACCCAGGCCGGCGAAATCATCTACCGTGACTGGAAGGCCCTGGGTGCCCAGTACATCATGGTCGGCAGCATCGTGCCGGCCGGTGGTCGCCTGCAGGTGCAGTACGCCCTGTTCAACGTCGCCACCGAGCAGCAGGTGCTGACCGGCAGCGTCTCGGGCAGCGTCGACCAGTTGCGCGACATGGCGCACTACATCTCCGACCAGTCGTTCGAAAAGCTCACCGGCATCAAGGGTGCGTTCTCCACCCGCATGCTGTACGTGACTGCCGAACGCTTCTCGGTGAACAACACGCGCTACACCCTGCAGCGCTCCGACTATGACGGCGCTCGTGCAGTGACCCTGCTGCAGTCGCGCGAGCCGATCCTGTCGCCGCGTTTCGCGCCGGATGGCAAGCGTATCGCCTATGTTTCGTTCGAGCAGAAGCGTCCGCGCATCTTCATCCAGCACATCGATACCGGTCGCCGTGAACAGCTGACCAACTTCGAAGGCCTGAACGGTGCACCAGCCTGGTCGCCGGACGGTACCCGCCTGGCGTTCGTGCTGTCCAAGGACGGTAACCCGGACATCTACGTGATGAACCTGGCCTCGCGCCAGATCAGCCGCGTGACCAGTGGTCAGGGCATCAACACTGAACCGTTCTGGGGCAAGGATGGCTCGACCATCTACTTCACCTCCGACCGTGGCGGCAAGCCGCAGATCTACAAGACCAACATCAATGGTGGTGGGGCCGAGCGCGTGACGTTCATCGGCAACTACAACGCCAACCCGAAACTGTCGGCTGATGAAAAGACACTGGTGATGATCCATCGCCAGGACGGTTTCACCAACTTCCGGGTAGCTGCCCAGGATTTGCAGCGCGGTACTGTAAAAATCCTTACAGACACCAACCTTGATGAGTCAGCTACTGTTGCGCCCAACGGCACCATGGTAATCTACGCCACCGCCCAGCAGGGCCGGGGAGTCTTGATGCTCGTGTCCATCAACGGACGCGTGAGGCTCCCGCTTCCTACCGCTCAAGGCGAAGTCAGAGAACCTTCCTGGTCCCCTTACCTGAACTGACGCGGCGCTATACGTTTTACTTAACACACTGGGGTTCATTAGGAGTTTCACGATGGAAATGCTGAAGTTTGGTAAATTTGCTGCGCTGGCTCTGGCCATGGCTGTAGCTGTAGGTTGCTCGTCCAAAGGCGGCGACAACGCTGGTCAAGGCGCTGTTGATCCTAACGCTGGCTACGGTGCAAACACCGGTGCAGTCGACGGCTCCCTGAGCGAAGAAGCCGCTCTGCGCGCAATCACCACCTTCTACTTCGAATACGACAGCTCGGACCTGAAGCCAGAAGCCATGCGCGCTCTGGACGTTCACGCCAAGGACCTGAAAGCCAACGGCAACCGCGTTGTCCTGGAAGGCAACACCGACGAACGTGGTACTCGTGAGTACAACATGGCACTGGGCGAGCGTCGTGCGAAAGCCGTTCAGCGCTACCTGGTTCTGCAAGGTGTTTCCCCAGCTCAACTGGAGCTGGTTTCCTACGGTAAAGAGCGTCCAGTCGCCACTGGCCACGACGAGCAGTCCTGGGCTCAAAACCGTCGCGTCGAACTGCGTAAGTAATTCGTCATGCGAACGTGCCGTCGTGCTGTAACTGTATTGGCTCTCAGCCTCATGCCGCTTGCGGCATGGGCTGCGGTTCCTGTGGTCGATGACAACTCCGGCTATAACAATAGCGGTGGAAGTTATCCGCCAGCGGGTTACGGTACGAACGGCGCCTATGCCGGGACAGGGGCTGCGGCTCCTGTCTCGGCACAGGGCGAACTGTTCAACCAGTTGCAACGCATGCAGGACCAGATTGCGCAACAACAGGGCGTGATCGAGGTTTTGCAAAATGATATAGCGCGCATGAAGCAGGAAAACCTGGAGCGATACCAGGATCTTGACCGGCGCATAGGCAGTGGCGTCGCTCCGGCGGCTGCGGCTCCTGACAATTCTTCCAGCGGGGGCAACACGAATGCCGCCGCCGGTGCGGCACCGGCTGCCCAGGCCCCAGCGGCCAGCAGCGAACCTGGCGATCCGGCGAAGGAAAAGCTCTACTACGATGCTGCCTTCGACCTGATCAAGGCCAAGGATTTCGACAAGGCCAGCCAGGCATTTGGTGCCTTCCTGCGCAAGTACCCGAACAGCCAGTATGCCGGCAACGCCCAGTACTGGTTGGGTGAAGTGAACCTGGCCAAGGGCGACCTGCAAGGTGCCGGCCAGGCCTTTGCCAAGGTCAGCCAGTTGTATCCCAAGCATGCCAAGGTGCCTGATTCGCTGTACAAGCTGGCTGACGTAGAACGTCGCCTGGGTCACACCGACAAGGTCAAGGGCATCCTGCAACAGGTCGTATCCCAATACCCTGGGACCTCTGCAGCCCAGTTGGCCCAGCGGGATCTGCAGCGTATGTAAGACGCCGACGACCCGAATCAAGAAACCCGCGCTTGTCGCGGGTTTTTTCGTTAGAATTGTTGCCCTTTTTATGAAATACGCCGTTCTGGACTGTGCGATTGCAGGTTCATGGCGGTGCCTGACGGAGGCGGACAGCCTGTTTAGCTGTTACGCCCGTGGCGGATATGCAAGACACATTGAGAATCACCGAAGTTTTTTACTCGTTACAGGGTGAAACGCGGACTGCTGGGCTGCCCACGGTCTTTGTGCGCCTGACGGGTTGCCCTCTGCGCTGCCAATATTGCGACAGCGCCTACGCCTTCAGTGGCGGCAGCATCATGTCGCTCGATAGCATCCTCGAACAGGTTGCCGGCTACCGGCCGCGCTACGTCTGCGTGACGGGCGGCGAGCCGCTGGCCCAGCCCAACGCCATTCCCCTGCTCAAGCGACTCTGCGATGCCGGCTACGAGGTGTCCATCGAGACCAGTGGGTCGATGGATATTTCGCCGGTGGACACCCGCGTCAGCCGGGTGGTCGATCTGAAGACCCCGGGCTCCAGGGAGGTCCACCGCAACCGCTACGAGAACATCGAGCAACTGACCGCCAACGACCAGGTCAAGTTCGTCATCTGTTCGCGCGAAGACTACGACTGGTCGGTGTCCAAGCTGATCCAGTACGGTCTGGAGAAGCGGGCGGGGGAAGTGCTGTTCTCGCCGAGCCACCACGACCTGCCGGCCCGCGAGCTGGCGGACTGGATCGTTGCGGACAACCTGCCGGTACGCTTGCAGATGCAATTGCACAAATATCTTTGGAATGACGAGCCGGGGCGCTGACATGACCACTCAAGCAAGCACTGAAAAGAAAGCGGTAATCCTGCTGTCCGGTGGCCTCGACTCGGCGACCGTGGTAGCCATGGCGCGTGCCCAGGGCTACAGCTGCTACACCATGAGCTTCGATTATGGCCAGCGTCACCGTGCCGAGCTGCAGGCGGCAGAGCGGGTTGCCCGTGACCTGGGGGCGATCGAGCACAAGGTGATCGGCCTGAACCTGAACGGTATTGGTGGTTCGGCGCTGACCGACAGCTCCATCGATGTACCGGAAGCACCGAGCGAGGGCATTCCGGTCACCTACGTGCCGGCACGCAATACGGTATTCCTGTCCCTGGCATTGGGCTGGGCCGAAGTGCTGGGGGCGCGGGACATCTTCATCGGCGTGAACGCCGTGGATTACTCCGGCTATCCGGATTGCCGTCCCGAGTTCGTCGAGGCATTCGAAACCCTGGCCAACCTGGCGACCAAGGCGGGGGTGGAGGGTGATGGTTTCCGTATCCAGGCACCGCTGCAGAACCTGAGCAAGGCCGATATCGTGCGTGAAGGTGTGCGCCTGGGTGTCGACTATTCGCTGACAGTATCCTGCTACCAAGCGGATGCCAACGGCTTTGCCTGTGGGAAATGTGACAGCTGCCGCCTGCGTGCGGAGGGCTTCACCGCGGCCGGAATCGACGACCCCACGAAATATTTTTGATTTTTTTCGCGTAGGGTGTTGAATTCCCGTTATAAATCAGTATTATACGCGCCACCACACAGCGGGTCGTTAGCTCAGTTGGTAGAGCAGTTGGCTTTTAACCAATTGGTCGTAGGTTCGAATCCTACACGACCCACCATATTCAGCAGTACTCGAAGAATCCGGAAGGCCCACGACAGTGAGGATTTCCGGATTTTTTTTCGTCTGTGGAAAAGCCAGGTGTCCTGCTTTTCGCAGTCTTCGGGTTTTCCCCTTTCGTCCTTTGCTCTCATGCGCACTTTCAGGGGTCGTCTCGAGCCCGGTTACCTTTCGTCGACTTTGAATGTATCGAAATCGAAACACTACTGAGCATTTGTTGACGCCATTGTTATGTCTCTCTACTATCGCGCCACTATATTGATATCACTCTCTGTTTCGAGGAATCACGCATTTCTTCGCTCATTTCCAAGATGAGCCCTGCGTTGTGAACTCCTAATCGCCTTCGTGCATCGAGACACTACATGGACGTTCGTCAGTTCGCCTTCCTGGCGGGGCAGCCTTCTGCGGCCCTGAAAAACCGTGACCATTTCCTCGGGTTGCCCAAACGCGGGATCGCCTTCCTGCTGGCCAACGTCATGTTCTGGCAACCGCTGTGGGCCCAGGCGGACGGCATCGTCGTCAGTGCGCCGGGGACCACGCTCGGTCAGGCGGGCAATGGCGTCCCCATCGTCAACATTGCCGCCCCGAACGGCAGCGGCCTGTCGCACAACCAGTTCCAGGACTACAA
>NZ_AQOH01000298.1 GCF_000364705.1 Pseudomonas fuscovaginae SE-1
AACTAGACTGGCGACTTCGGACATGCACCAGGGTGGTCGTCCAGGGCTTTCAGTGGACGGCTATTTTGGCCTGGCGGGACAAGCGCACGGTCACGGCGCCTGTCAATTGCGTAACGGGGAGTAGCGTTGAGCCGTGCAGATCGTTGACGCCAAGATAGTGGCAAATTAATATTGTGACATTATATTAATATCATTCGCACGAAAGCGGGCTGTCGGCCTCTTCAAGGAGAGGAACCGGTGGCCCGTTTTTTGTGCGGATCGTCGAGATTTTTGACATGGACGTTCACCAGTTCGCCTTCCTTGCGCGCCAGCCTTCTGCTGCCCTGAAAAACCGTGACCACTTCCTCGGGTTGCCGAAACGTGGGATCGCTTTCCTGCTGGCGAACGTCATGTTCTGGCAGCCGCTATGGGCGCAGGCGGACGGCATCGTGGTCAGTGCGCCAGGCACGAACCTGGGGCAGGCGGGCAATGGCGTGCCCGTCGTCAACATTGCTGCGCCCAATGGCAGCGGTCTGTCGCACAACCAGTTCCAGGACTACAACGTCGGCAGCCAGGGCGTCATCCTCAATAACGCCACTAACCGTACCCAGTCGACGCAGTTGGGCGGGATCATTCTCGGCAACAGCAACCTCAACGGGCGTGCCGCGTCGACCATTCTCAACGAGGTCAACGGCGGCAGCCCGAGCCAA
>NZ_AQOH01000299.1 GCF_000364705.1 Pseudomonas fuscovaginae SE-1
GCCGCAGGCGACGCTGACCACCGGCAAGGCGGTGATCACCAACGGGCAGGTCTCGGGTTACCAGGTCGACCGGGGTAGTGTCTCCATCGAAGGCGCGCTGCTGAACGCCAACAACATCGACCGTTTCGAGATCATCACCCGCTCGGCCAAGTTGAATGCCGAGATCCAGGCGAAAAACCTGGCGATCATCACCGGTGCCAACGACGTCGATGCCAAGACCCTCAAGGCCACTGCGCGAGCGGTCGATCCTGCAACGGCTCCGCAACTGGCGATCGACTCTTCGGCGCTGGGCGGCATGTACGCCGGCGCGATCAAGCTGGTGGGTACCGAGGCCGGTGTCGGGGTGAAACTCGACGGCAAGATGGTTGCCAGCGGTGGCGACATCCAGCTCGATGCCAACGGCCATCTGAGCATGGTCGACACGGCGGCGACCGGGGCGGTCAACGTCAAGGCGCAGAGCCTGGAAACCAAGGGCCCGGTTTATGCTGGCACCACCCTGGACGTGAACACCCAGGGCGACCTGACCAGCCAGAACAACCTCGTCGCCAAGGACCGCATCACCCTCAACAGCGGCGGCCAACTGACCAACAACGGCATCATCGAGGCCGGGGTCAACGTCGATAACAGCCGTAATGCCAAGGGCGACGTCGAAATTACGGCGCAGAATGTCAACAACGCCGGCAAGAGCGTCGTTGCCAGCCGCAACCTCAAGGTCACGGCCACCCAGGCCTTGAGCAACCGTGACGGTGCGATCTCCGCTGGGGCGACCACGACACTGGCGGCCGCCAGCCTGGACAATGTCCAGGGCCAGGTTACAGGTGACCTGGGTCTGAACATCGACCTCGGCGGGGTCCTGGATAACCAGGGCGGTACCCTGGGCTCCGGTGGTGCACTGACGCTCACTTCAGCCAGCCTCGACAACCGTGCGGCCGGTACCGTGCTGGCTTCGGGTGGCGGTCTGACCGCCACGATCCGTGGCGCCGTCGACAACCGTGAGCAAGGCAAACTGCGTGCTACCGGTGCCATTGACCTCAAGGCCGACAGTCTGGATAACCGTGGTGGCAGCCTGGCCGGCAAGGACCAACTGACCCTGCGCAGTGCTGTGGTCGATAACCGTGGCGGCCTAATCCAGGCTGACCAGGATGCCAAGCTGGTGGTCGACCAGTTGGACAACCGTGACAAGGGCAACCTGCTCGGCAAGGCGGCTGTCATTTACGAAGGTACCCGCCTGGACAACCGTGGCGGCCTGCTCAGCGCCACGGGTCCGGTCACGCTCAAGGCCCGGGAAGTGGCCAACGCCCAGGGGCGTATCGCCAGCCAGGCTGATGTGAAAGCCACTATCGACACCCTGAACCAGCAGGGTGGGGCACTGGTCGCCCAGGGCGTACTGTTGCTGACCGGCAAGAACCTCGACAACCGCAATGGCGGGACTGTCGCCAGCATCCAGGACTTGACCCTCAACGTCGAGCAGGTCGACAACCGTGCCGGCGAACTGTCCAGCACTGGTGGCAAGGTCAAGCTGGATGCCCAGCGCCTGGACAATAGCGATGGCGGCAAGCTGCTGGCTGAGACCGACCTGGCGCTGACGGTGGCTCAACTGATCAACCAGACCCAGGGCCGGCTGTTCGCCAAGGGCAGTGCCAGCATGAGCGGTACCTTCCTGGATAACACCGGCGGCACCGTCTCGTCGCTCAAGGGGCTGGATATCCGTCTCGATGGCGCCCTGCTCAACAACACCGGCCTGCTAAGCAGCGAAGGTACCTTGAGCCTCAAGGCGGCCAGCCTGGACAACACCAACGGCAAGCTCGGCAGCGCCGGCGACCTGTCCATCGACAGCCTCGGTGTGGTGCTCAACCAGGGCGGTTCGATCCTCACCGATCACGGCCTGACCCTCGCCAGCTCGCGCCTCGACAACAGCCAGAAGGGCCGGATCAGTGGCCTGGGCGCTGTCCGCGTGACCACCGGGACGTTCGACAACAGCCAGGAGGGGCGTCTGGTCAGCGATGACCGCCTGGACCTGACCGCGGCCCAGGTCAACAACGCGGCCGGTCGTATCGCCAGCGGCAAGGCGCTGACCGCCAGCGTCACCGGCCTCGATCAGCAGAACGGCGAACTGTTCAGCAAGACCCAACTGAACCTGGACCTGAACAACGGCCAGCTGAACAACCAAACCGGCCTGATCAACGGTCCGCTGCTGGTGCTCAACAACCTCAAGGGCGTGAACAACCAGGGCGGTGAAATCTCCAGCGCCCAGGCGTTTACCCTGGCGGCGCAGAGCCTGGACAACAGCAACGGCAAACTACTGGGAAACCAGGGCATGACCCTGCGCATCGAGCAGGCGCTCAACAACGTCAAGGGCCTGGTCTCCGCCGCGTCCCTCGACAGCCGCAGCGCGAGCCTGGACAACAGCCAGGGGCAGATCAGCAGCCGTGGGCAGGCTGACCTGACTGTCACGGGCGCCTTGACCAACCTGAATGGCCAGTTGATCGCCACCGGCGACCTGAGCCTCACCGGCACTTCCCTGGACAACCGCCAGAACGGTTTGGTAGGCGCCACAAAAGCGCTGAAACTCAACGTTGAGCAGATCGACAACCGGGCGGGCGAGCTGTCCGCCAACGCGAACATCAATATTACCGCCAACCGGTTGGATAACCGCGATGGCGGCAAGGTCCTGGCCGATACCACTCTGGCCGTAGACAGTGCCCAGACCCTCAACGGCAACCAGGGCCTGCTCAAGGGCAAGACCGGCCTGACACTTGATGGCCAGACCCTCGACAACACCAACGGCCAACTGATCAGCGGCCAGGACAGCCGCATCACCCTTACCGGTGACCTGGACAACAGCCAAGGGCTGCTCAGCAGCGAAGGGCAGCTGGACGTCAGTGCCGCCCAGCTGACCAACACGGCCGGCAGCCTGTCCAGCGCCGGTCCCCTGAGCGCCAAGGCCACGGCCGCGCTGATCAACCAGGGCGGACGCCTGGTCAGTGACCATGGCGTCACCGTCAACAGCGCCAGCCTCGACAACACTGCCCAGGGCGTGATCAGCGGCAAGGGCACGGTGGGAGTGACCACCGGTGCCTTCGACAACAGCACCGGCAGCCTGACCAGCGCCGACCGCCTGACGCTGACGGCCGGGCAGGTCACCAACCAGGGTGGCCGTATCGGCAGCGACAAGGCCCTGATCGCCAGCGTCACCGGCCTCGACCAGCAAGGTGGCAAGCTGTTCAGCAACAGCGCCCTGACCCT
>NZ_AQOH01000300.1 GCF_000364705.1 Pseudomonas fuscovaginae SE-1
GGCTGTAGGTTCTAAGTGTACGTTGATTAGAGTGTCAAGTCCCTCGGTTTTGGCCAGCTCAACTAATGCGTAAAGAGCATCCCTGGTTTCCTGATAGTTTTGAAGGTCTTTCCCGTCATTTGGTTCGACTTGACCCCAAAGTATGTCAATTTTAACGGATCGTTTAGCAAGGGTAAATAATTCTGCGGTTAATGATTTTAAGTTGTTGGGATTTATGAATGTTGAGTGGATTATGAGGCGCGTTTGTGCTGCTTTAAGAACACGCTCAAACGCCGCTTTGTGATCGTTGGCGCCAAGAATTAGTTCGATTTCGTCATTCCTGAGCTCTATGACTGGAAAGGATTTATCAATTTTAGAACCTTCGTGGGTGAACATTTCACGCTGTTTGTTTGGTGATTTTCCGATTAAATTGAGCTCTTCTGACTTTTTATGTGCCGTTGCTAGTATTTGCTCAAGTAGGCTACTAGATAAATTATTTGGTGCGTTACCAATTTTATCTGACTCATCGACAGAGATTAAGCCGTACCTAGTGTGTTCTCTGCTAATTCTTATGTATGTGTCGTCAATT
>NZ_AQOH01000301.1 GCF_000364705.1 Pseudomonas fuscovaginae SE-1
GACTTAACAAGTCGGCGTAATGCGGCGATCACATCTTTACTTTCAGCCAGCTCACCAAAGAGCTCTTTATCTACATTAGCCTTGTACAGATGCCAGATTATTGGCTCAGTTGTGAGGCATATTGAATTTTCAATGGGTGCTCCTGCTGCCAGCTTCCTTCGCAAACTCATGATGGCTTTGCACGACTTTGTTACTGCTGGTATATAATCATCAAGGCGATGCGCCCCCAAAGCTTTATCTAGATTTATCTCTGCCCCAAGCGATGCAGCAATAATTTCATTTGGCCTAGTAATTCCGTGCGCGTATCCTGGGAACTGTAATCTGCTCCATGGCGGGCGCTTAGGGCTAAGCAGCTCATCAATTGAGTTGGCAAAAGTGTCATTAACCTCTCCATTTTCCAGCAACTGAGCAGTCCGCTGGATGACATATCGACAAAATCGCCCTCTGCTTATTCCTTTAATTTCATCATCAGCGTTACTTGATATTGATATATGGAGCCACCCCTCTCCATTTCTAGCCATGAAATCATTTACTGCCACATAAGTCCTATCATTTGAGAGAACGCACTTATAAGTAACCGAGCGAAAATCTCTTGCACCAACCTCCATTGACTCAATTGTTATTGGGATAATTGTAGGCGAAGTTATCCCTGCAACTCT
>NZ_AQOH01000302.1 GCF_000364705.1 Pseudomonas fuscovaginae SE-1
TTATGTCTACCCCAAACCACCTAAGATATATCTAAAACCCAAGCGCGTCCTCTGCCTGACTTTACTCAGTATAGCTAAAATTTACATAGACCAGACTATGAACAATGCCACTATCAAACTCTAAATCCTGCCCAGGACATCAACTTTGTCTTTGGGCTTGCTGGCGCTTGGGAATAGCACGTCCTCATAATACGTTTTCACTCGTTGATGTAGCCGGCTTTAAATGTAGGTCTCTTTGCCAGGAGCGGGTTATAGAACGCCTGAAGCCGTGGATCCTGAAGCACCGACATCACATTCTGCACCTAGCTGGAGCGTTTAAAGTAAAAAGAGGGAAGCATTAGTTTTACCGTGTGACTGACCGCTCCTGGCCGTAAGCCGACCTCGGCGAACAGCCGCTTTGGGTCGACTACGGTCATTCATGATTGACTGCCGCGCCCACTCAGCAGCCGACCAGACAACTCCCTTTCCATTGAGTGAAATTTCCTAGAAAATCCCGAGCGCTTGTTTGCGCTTGATCACGGAACTAGGCTCGGCTCGTCACTGCCAATTCAGTGACCGGGTTTAGCAGCCCAGATTGATCAGGCGCACAGCGCCACCTTCCACGAGGCGCTTTTTTGCACCCTCCGTTTTATGGTGGCCGTGCGCAGGGCACTTCGGTGCGCCGGGTTTCCTGATCACCGGTCTGCTAACCTGCGTACGGCTGCCACCCTCTCGTTTAGCAGCGATGTTGGCGGCTCCCCAAACAGATCGGGAGTAACCACTCTATGTTCAAGGTCACACCAAATCCGCCGCCATCTTCCCATGCTGGGGGCATCAATCCGCGTATCGCGGATCGGGCATTGTCTCACTACAACCTGGAGCCGGACGCAGGCTCAAAATCATGCTCCGATGAAGGGAGTAGCAGGCGCCTACCCGAGCCTGGGAGTCAGGAAGAGGCCCTGGTTGATGTCTACTCGATTCTGCAGTCGGCAGCGGCCACGGCGTACGAGCATGCCGACAACCAGACTGGCTCGAACCGCAAAGTGGCAATGGGTGTGGTGCACCTGATCGAGCTGGCGCAATTGCGCATGGACTCAATGCTTGAGAAGCAGGTCGCCAGCGCCTGACGGCGCTCTGCTGGGGAGCGAGAAGCGCCGCTTCTCGTTCATACAGCTGAGCGCTGGCCTGCGCCCTCGGTGGCACAGGCTAGCGATGCCTGGAGGCGTCGAGAAGCGAGCTGCTTGAACATGCTTTCATACGCGAAATGCAGCGGCGCCCTTCCCCGCATGCAGAACGATTCCTACAGTATCCACGTAGGCTGTTTCATAGCCGCCACTCCTGCTTCCTACAGGTGCCAGACACTGGAAATAGCTTGTTGCAGTGCGGGCTTTGACAGCCAGTAGCTGGAGTATTCATTGTGCGGGGGGCGTACTGCTGGCCTTGTCAGCAACATGCCAACGTAGCTGGGATCTGAGGGCTACGACGCGCCATTGCGCGTGATCCAGCCACCAGGTCGCCAAGCTTCCAGTGATGCGACCAATCGACTGCCATTGCGGTCGGTGGAAGCACGCTGTTCTTGATGTTTCCCCCCTACGGGCCTCGCCCGTATGGGCAGGCTCTCCCGCTGAAATCTGGAGGTCTGATGAAAATGGAAACAGCTCTGTACAAGGCGCTGGTCGCATCCAACGTCTCAGAGCAACACGCCACTGCTGTCATTGATGCGCTGGAGAATGATATGACCTCAACCCTTGCCACCAAGGCCGATGTAACTGAGCTTCGTGCTGAGCTCAAAGGCGATATCACTAAACTGCAAGTGAGCCTCATCAAGCTTGAGGCAAAGGTGGACGGCCTGGGCACAATGTTGACGTTGCGTCTGTTCATGATGTTGGCAGGCACAGTGACTACGGTGCTCGCCGGCATGAAGTACATGCTGTAACGCCTCTGCTGTACCCACCCACGCGGGGACCACTCCCCGCCGGGCGAAGTGTTCTCCGCATTCTGTTTCACCCGGGGAATCGCGAAGCCCCGCTGTACCTTCGAGCGTTGATCGCTCCTCTTTGACTTCGTCGGCCCTGGGCTGACTCGCTGATCTGAATGCCTGCCTCCTACGAGGTTCGTTGTTCATCGGCTTCCACTTCATGGGCGTGCCACAGATTGGCGGCGCCCACCCGCTACTCACTGCCCTGCCCCTGTTTTTTGGTGTGGCGGATACCTCTTCTGATGCTCGGCTGCGACGGCTGTTGATCGTTGTCGCGCGATTCGTTTTTTGGTGCCTTTGGCGCCTTCCTGGGTGCTCGGCCACGGCCTGTGCCTGACATCCATCCATAGGGATTGCCTTGCCCTATGGGGCGAGGTCTATCCCGCCCCTAGGAGTGTTTCATGGAAAGACCTGTGAATGTTTTACGGCTGCCGTTTCCGTTCATTCGCAATCCGTACCTGCCTGGTTCGGCGTTGCGTCTGGATCGGTTCCAACGACAGTTCACGATTGTCTGTACGGGTGTGCTGAGCTTGCCGGAGGACGAACCGCACGTGGGTTTCTACCAGGTGTCGGGGGAGTACGTTGTGGGGTATTGCGGCGTGCTTGAGGAGGCCATTGAGTTGTGCGCCTCGCGCTTCTACGAGTTGCATGCGTATCCGAAGCTCGGTGCCGTGGGTTCATTTGATCCGCGCACGGTGGAGGTCTACTACACGCGGGCCAGGGTCTATCGGCCAAAGCCGATCGCCTGCGCAAGCGATGATGCCCTGAGGGTGCTGTCCGGTGTCATTGAGAGATCGGAGATCGTGTGGCGACGTCCTTGCTGGACGACTGCTGAGGTGTGTGCAGTTGAACAGCGGATGGCGGCGCTCTACGAACAGGCACACCAGGACATGAACCAGGAAGCGTTTGAATCGGCCAGGAGGGCCCGTCGGGAAGCCAAGGAATTGAGGGGCTTTCTGATTTCACCGAGGTGGCGAGTGTTTGCCTGGCAGGCACTCGATAACACAGGCGTGACCTGCTGTACCGCTTGACGCTGTAACCCAATCGCCGTAACCGGGAAACCACTTCCCGGTCGGGGCAGGTGGTTTCTCACCCTTGAGGAGAAATCAGATGCCCCAGAGGAAGAAACCACGCGTTGGCGAGGTGATGGAATACGCCATCGCGATCACTGCACAGGTGTGGGACACGGTGCTGCTGGACCCGGCCGATCGCCGACGCTCAACCTACGAGAGCCGGTTGAGGCGACTGTTCCAGGCCGTGGCCAAGGCCCACAACCAGAGTCCTCAGGCGAGGCAAGTGCATTTTGACCTGTGCTCTCGAGAGCAAAAGGAAGGTGCTCTGGCGTTGACGCTAAGGCGCATGGAACCACCTGAAGGAGTACCGTATTTGCTCCTGTCGCTTCAGGGAGAACCGGTCGAGGCATGACCCGGCTCAAGCTCTAGCGGTATTCCACTCAAGCCCGGTTCTGCCGGGCTTTTTTCTGCTGGTACACATCGTTGGCCGCGAGGTGATGGCGGCTTAACGACTCGTTTCCGCCTTGTTCTCATCGCAAGAGGGCTCTTGGCTCGAGTGCTGGTCACCACCTTGCAATTGCTTCGCTCTCTCTTCGTTTTGGGCCTTGCAGGCGGCCTGTTTAAGTCGTTGCTGCTCCGCAAGCTCTAGCTGGTCTTTTCGAAGCTGCTCTACGCGATCCTGATCCATTTTACGAAACATCTCTGCTTGCTGCTGTTGCTGAAGCTTCTGAAAGTTCTTCTGCTCCTCGCGAACCTGTTCTTGGAACTGACGAGTTCGCTCAGCTTGCTGTCGCTCTCGCTCGGCAGACTCTCGCTCCTGATCCTTTTGCATCGCCTTAGCCAGCTCACCGGCGTTCGCGGGCTTGAGGTTCAGAAACTCCTGGGCAGTCATGGCGAACGAAGCAGGCACGGCGCCCACCGTCATGGTGGCGATCAGAGCGCAACTGAAAAAACGGCGAATCCTGATACTGGACATCAAAGCACTCCAACTCAATCCCTGGTGGCTGGTTAGACGCTGCGGCCGAGATAAGTTCCGAGACTTGATATTAAAAAGCCACCAATCCTGCGACTAAGTCAAAAGCCGTTCAGTAGCCCATCCAGCAAACGTTGGAACGGGTCCCCACCAGCAGGTGTACGGGGCATTGCACTGAGATCGTCAAGGGCGGGCCGCTGCCGGTATGCAGCGGCCTGGGAGAGAGGTCCGGCCTACTGTTGCGCTGCGACCACAGCCGGTGCCGACTCGAGGATGGCCTGGTAGGTGCCCTTGTGCTCGGCGTAGTACTGAGCGACCACCTGATCAGCCGACGATTCGCGGGCCTGTTTCATCATGTTCTCCAGGTCCTTCATCGGGATGCTGAAGTGGGCGAAGAAGTACGCCACCTTCGGGTAGTCCTGGGTGAAGCCTTTGCGGGCCACGGCATGAATCTGTTCGGCCTTGCCATAGACTTCTTTCGGGTCGTCGAGGTAGCGCAGCGACCAGGTCGAGAACATCCAGTGCGGGCTCCATGCATTGATCAACGCCCACTGGCCGCGTTTATTCATGCGGTCGAATTCGTTGAGCATGCCGGTTTCCGAAGACGCCAGCAATTTGTAGCCGTCGAGCTTGTAATCGGCAATGGCCCGAGTCGCGGTCTTGTACTGGCCGTTACCCACTTCGGAGGTCAGGATCTTGCCGCCGAGCTTCTCGCGCACCTCTGGTTTGTTCAAATCCTCGATGCTGGACAGTTCGCTTTCCGGAATGCGGGTGGGAACGGCCAGGCCCAGACGGCCTTCATACAGCACGCCCAGATCCTCCAGCTTGTCGCCGTACTTCTCCCAGAACGGCTTGTGGCTGTAGGTCAGCCACGCCATGGGAATCATGTCGACCTTGCCGGCGCTCATCGCCTGGAACTGGATGCCGATATCGGCCATCACCAGTTTGACCGGTTGCTTGAGTTGATCCTGCAGGATCGTGGTGGCGAGCTTGGTGGTGATTTCCGCATCGGCCCAGTTCACCCAACCGATGGTGATCGGTTTGGCTTCATCGGCGTGGGCAACACCGGCAAGGGCGGTGAAGGTGACACCAGCCATCCAGCAGCCGGCTTTGTGTGCAAAAGACATACGGGTGATCATCGGGCATCTCCAATGTTATGCGTTATTGATTTGGCAGATTGATGATGGGGTGCTGCCTCGAGTTGTTGTTTTTCACGTTCAACGTGATGTCTTCGAGGCAAGCGTTGTTGAAGCCATGTTGCTGCAGTGAATCAATGACCTCCTGCAAAGTGCCGGTTGTTCAGATGTACTGATAGCGATTGATGATCGGCGAACTGATGGCCCAGCGGCCCTCGACACCTCTGCCAATGGTGACGTGGTCACCCGGACCGATGGCCACGGGCGTGTTGTTCGGGCTGTGAATCACCGCTTCGCCGCTCTGCACCACGAACTGGACATTCTGGTCGTAGCTGTATTCGAAGCGGTCGGTATCGCCGCTCTCCCAAAGGTCCCACTGAAGGGACTGCTGCTTTTCCTGCTCGGTGGCTGGTCGCCGGATGATCGTGGTCATGCTGTTTTCCCTGAAGGCATCAAGCCAACGTTATTGTGGGCATTGGGAATGGAAAGCTGGCTGTGGAACGGTAGCGCGTCCGGCGCGAGGGGTTGTTTGCCCAGCAGGATGTCGCTGGTTTTTTCCGAGAGCATGATGGTTGCGGCATTGATGTTCGCGCTGGGCACCGAAGGAAACACCGAGGCGTCGATGACCCGCAGATTGTCCACGCCACGGACTCGCAACTGGCTATCGACCACGGCCATCGGATCGTCCGCCCTGCCCATCTTGCAGGTGCCGCAGGGGTGGTAGGCGCTGGCGGCGTCTTCACGGATGAACTCGTCCATTGCCTTGCCGGTACGGATCGCGCTGCCCGGCGTGTCTTCGCGATAGTGGTAGCGCTTGAAGGCAGGCTGGGCGGCGAAGTCCAGGCCCAGGCGCATGGCCTCGCGCATGACGCGCCAATCCTCCTCGGTGGCCATGTAGTTGGGATCAATGCGCAGTGGATCGCCGACCTTTGCGCTACGCAGCCGGACGTTGCCGCGGCTGGTCGGTCGCATCGGACCGACACCGATGCGAAAGCCATAGGTGGTCGGTACGGGAATCCAGTTCTTGTCGAAGAACACCGGGAAGAAGTGGAACTGGATGTCCGCGTGCGGCGTGGTCGGCGAGCTGTTGAGGAATGCGCCGACATGGCACTGGTTGACCGAGGCCACGCCCTTCTTGAAACCGAACCACTGCATGCCGGCCCACAGCATGCGGTGCGGTTGCAGTTCGCGGTTGAGCGAGACCGGTTCCTTGGTCTCGATCTGGATATGGCACTCCAAATGATCCTGCAGGTTTTCACCGACGCCCGGCAGGTCCACCTGACAGGTGATGCCATGCTCGCGCAGATGAGCCGCCGGACCGATGCCGGAAAGCATCAGCAGCTGTGGCGAGCCGAATACACCGCAACTGACAATGGATTCCCGGCAGGCACGCACGTCGATCATCTTGCCTTTGCGCAGGACCCGGAAACCGACGGCGCGCTTTCCTTCCAGCAGGATCTTCTGAACTTCACAGCCCAGCCAGATCGTCAGGTTAGGATGCTCGCCCATCGAATGCAGATAACCGTAGGCCGAGCTGTTGCGAATCCCGTCGCGCACGCTCATTTCAAAGCGCGAAACGCCTTCCTGGCGATAACCGTTGACGTCGTCGGTCAGCTCGAAGCCTGCTTGCTGGCCGGCTTGGAGAAATGCCTCATTCAGCGGGCTGAGATGTTCCTGGCGCTGGGCGCGAATCGGCCCTTCGTGGCCACGGTACTGACTGTGGATCACGCTCGATTCGATCTTCTTGAAGTACGGCGCGCAGTCGGCCCAACTCCAGCCAGTGGCACCTTCGGCTTCCCAGCGGTCGTAATCCAGTGGGTGCCCGCGCAGCCAGGTCATGCCGTTGATCGAGGAGGAACCGCCCAGCAAGCGGCCGCGAGGTTGCTGGATGCGGCGTTTGTTCAGATGCTTCTGTTCTTCGGTGTAGTACCAACAGTTGTACTGCGATGTGGGTTTGAACGCCGAGCGCAGGCCGGCGGGCATGCGAATGATCCAGGACTTGTCGCAGGGGCCGACTTCCAGCAGCAGGACCTTGTAGCCTGCATCGGACAACCGGCGCGCCTGCACACAGCCCGCAGATCCAGCACCTGCGATGACGTAATCAAATTCGGCTTTCATTCGGGTTTCTCCAGCGCAATCGAACAGGCGTGTCATGTCATCAAGTGGAACGAGGCAGCACATCAGTCGAGGCACCCCGGCGCTTGGTTCTTGTTGTTTGAAAGTCTTGAATGGGGGGGCTGGATTCAGACTACCCAAGGGGCATTTGCGTGGATAACGAATAAATTTAAAGCGCGGCTTTAAAAATCGTTATACCGGTGCGTGGGCCCACGATTGAGCTGAGCCATACGCACGCGTAGCATCCAGAGCATTCGATCGATGAGCAGCCTGGCGGTTTGGGTGACGGGATGAGACAACTGGATCTGACTTTGCTTCATGCCTTCAAGGTAATCGTCGAGAGCAAAAGCCTCTCCGTGGCTGCCTTGCGCCTGCACAAGACCCAGGGCGCGATCAGCATCCAGCTCAAGCGCCTGGAGGAAATGGTCGGCAAGCGCCTGATCGACCGCGGCCACCAGACGGCCGAGCTGACCCGCGATGGTGAGATGCTTCTGCAATATGCGCACAAGATGCTGGCCCTGAATGACGAAGCCATGGCGCTGTTCATCGAGGAGCAAGTGTCAGGCACCGTGCGATTCGGCATTCCGGATGACTACGCCAGCGCATTCCTGCCACCGGTGCTCCAGCATTTCAGCCAACGCTACCCAAATGTGCGTTTGCAGATCCGCAACGACATCAGTCAGAACCTGTTCACCGGGCTTGAAAGCGGTGACCTGGACCTGGCGCTGCTCACGCAGCGCAACGGGGATGGCAATGGCGAGGTCCTGCGAAGCGATCAATTGCAATGGGTGGCAGCCGAGAGCTATCAGCTGTCACCCGACGAACCGGTCCCGCTGGCGTTGTACCCGCACGGTTGCGGCTATCGTCGGCAGATTCTGACGGCGCTGAGCAGCAACCAGCGAGAGTACGAAATCGCGTTCGAATGCACCGGCGTCACCGGCGTTCAGCTCGCGGTCGAGAGTGGAATGGCAATTGCTGCGACCTCGATGCCATTGATTCAACCTCGCTGGCAGATCCTCGATCCGGCGGTGACCGGGCTGCCCGCTTTGGGCAACGTGATCATCGAACTGCGGGTAGGCAAACGAGAAGGCAGCCCGGCCGTGCAATTCTTCGCCCAGGAGCTGCGCAAACATGTAGTGCCTCAGCCGATGTTGAAATCTGGCTGATAACGTTCCTATCCATTGGATGGGCAGTAGCTGAGTCTAGGTGAGAAGTTGTGGAACCTAAAAGCGGACGTTTGCAATAGGTGGAAAGATTTTTCTTTTCGCTGTGAACGCTGGTTTCTAAGCTGTGAGATGTTGCGGCACCGTAGCTCAACGCCCCGACGATGCGTTGGGTCCAATGCTGATTTGCATACCCCCCTGCAACACCATGGAATGACCAAATGCACCCATCGTTAAAACAAGCGCTCGACATCATTGATATTGAGCGCAACGCCGCCGAATACACCCAGGCGTTTGACGTGGTGAACGAATTGGTAAGCGTATTTGGCGAGCTTGACCTAGCCAATCGCCTTTTCGCGGAGATACCTCGAACAGTGGCCGAAGAGCTGGTTGTCGAACTGTTCAATTTATTGGCTTGGCAAACGAACGATAACGGCGCGGCAATGACGCGTGAGGTCGAGACGTGGCTCAGAGAACAGCACGATCCGCGCAAGCTTAGGATTGCCATGAGCCTGGATGTATATCCATTTCCAGATGCCCAGGAGATGTATCAGGTATTGTCCACGCTGGCTGCGGCTATCCCAGAAGTGGCGGCTATGTGCCAGACGCTCATGACGTCACGAAAGGCGAGCACACACAGTCAAACATGACGAAAGAAGAAAGAAGCACCACTGGGTCCGCTATGGGTCGGTTGCTGCCAGTGCGCGGGTCAGATCCGATGCAAACAATCATGCAATTACACAGTAGGTATCGCTCACTCCAAAATCTCGTTGATGCAGGTGGTGAGGCCCTACCCGCTTGTCCTTGGAAAGACTGATCGGAGCGATCCAGGGCCGGCCATTTTCGAGTATCTGGCACTGAGCATCTAGCTGCACGGTTGATCGGATGCTGATCTGGCAACCGGTAGTCACGCTGGCGCTTTCAGTCCTCGAGGTTCTCGGCCAGGAAGGCGATCAGATCCATGGGGCTGCGGCTGTTGATCACGTTGTAGATCAGGTCGCGCTTGGACCGGGGCAACTTCTTCACGCAGCTCTTGGCCGAGGCGCGCACCGCTTCGTCCGTTCCGTGGATACGGGCGGCCAGCAGCAGAATCAGGACGGCGTCGGAGAGGTTCATGGGGCGGCGGCTCGGAGGATTTGGACGTGAATATATCGGCGGTCGCCACACTTTCTCCAGGCATCAGCTGGATCCAAGCTCCATTAGCCTGCGCAGAGTAGCACGGGGCGTTATTTTCCTTCGCTACTCACGCCTGGGCGATAGCGATTGGCTGATACGGTGCATCAGTTTCACCGGCATCGCCCGTACGAAAAATCTGCGGCGGCCCCGCTTACCCGCGTAGCGCTCTTAGGATTAGCCATCCGGTGGACAATGCGCATTGGCATCGGATAATTTTCCTGATGGCCAACAAGGCGTTGGGTATTTTTCATCAATCCAAAAATTAGAGCTGACCATGGTACCTGTTCGTAAGCCCCAGCATTTAGGTGCGCTAAGGGAGGTTTTACACCCCTATGATTACCTACTCTGTGTCGACCTTGAGGCTACGTGCGATGAGGAAGCTGTCAACGCCAACCCAAAAATGACCCCTTTACCTCATTTTTCGC
>NZ_AQOH01000303.1 GCF_000364705.1 Pseudomonas fuscovaginae SE-1
CCCAGCGTGTCGGGGCGAGCCCGATCGGCAAGCGCATTCCCGACTTGCGTCTGTACCTGCTCGATACGTATGGGCAGCCGGTGCCGCCAGGTGTGGTGGGCGAGTTGTATGTCGGCGGCGCCGGCGTGGCTCGGGGTTATCTCAACCGCGAGCAGTTGAACGCCGAGCGCTTCCTCGACGATCCGTTCGACCCGGCTCCCGGCGCGCGGATGTACCGCTCCGGCGACCTGGGCCGCTGGCTGGCCGACGGCAGCCTGGAGTACCTGGGCCGTAACGACGAGCAGGTGAAGATTCGCGGTTTCCGCATCGAGCTGGGCGAAATCGAGGCGCAACTGGCCGCTTGCGAGGGCGTGCGCGATGCCGTGGTCCTGGTACGCGAGGATGAGCCGGGTGACAAGCGCCTGGTGGCCTACGTGATTGCCGGTACCGGCGTCGAACTGGACGCGGCACGGTTGCGTGACCAACTGCGCCTGACGCTGGCCGAATACATGCTGCCCAGTGCTTTCGTCAGCCTGGAGAGTTTCCCGCTGACCGCCAACGGCAAGCTCGATCGCAAGGCCCTGCCGGCGCCCGCGGCCGAGGCCTATGCCCGGCGCGACTACGTGGCCCCCGAGGGCTCGGTGGAAGTAGCCCTGGCCGGGTTGTGGGCCGAGCTGCTCGGCGTGGAGAGGGTGGGGCGCCACGACCACTTCTTTGAACTGGGCGGCCACTCGCTGCTGGCGGTGAAATTGATCGAGCGCATGCATGAGGCCGGTCTGCAGGCCGATGTGCGCGTGCTGTTCGGCCAACCGACCCTGGCCGCCCTGGCGGCCGCCAGTGGCAACGGCGGCGCAGTGCAAGTTCCGGCCAATGGCATCCCCGCCGGCTGCCAGCATATCACCCCGGATATGCTGCCCCTGGCCCGCCTGAACCAGGCCCAGATCGACCGTGTTGTCGCCGGTGTACCCGGCGGCGCGGGCAATGTGCAGGACATCTATGCCCTGGTGCCATTGCAGGAAGGCATTCTCTACCACCATTTGAGCAGCGACGGGGGCGATCCCTACCTGTTGCAGGCCGTGTTGCGGGTCGACCGTTTCGAACGGTTGCTGGACTTCAGCGAGGCCCTGCAGGCGGTGATCGACCGCCACGACATCCTGCGCACCAGCGTGGCCTGGGAAGAGCTGGATGAGCCGGTGCAGGTGGTCTGGCGCCAGGCCCGGCTGCGTATCGAGGCGTTCCTGCCGCATCCGGACCAGGGTGATGTGGCAACCCAGTTGCAACGGCACTTCGATCCTCGTCGGATGCGCCTGGATCTGCAGCAGGCGCCGATGATGCGCCTGCACTACGCCGAGGATGTCGCCAATGGCGGCTGGGTCGCGGTCCTGCTGTTCCATCACCTGATCGACGATGCCACCTCCCTGGCCTTGCTGGGTCGGGAGATCGAGGCCTTCAGCCAGGGGCGTGGCGCCGAGCTGGCGCCTTCGGTGCCGTATCGCAATCATGTGGCCCAGGCTCGACTGGGCGTGAGCCGCGAGCAGCATGAGGCGTTCTTCCGCGAGATGCTCGGCGATGTCGATGAACCGACCCTGCCATTGGGGCTGCAGGACCTGCAGGGCGACGGCAGCGGCGTCGAGGAAGCCCGCTTGCCGGTGGCTCCCGCCGTGGCCCGGCGGCTGCGGGAACAGGCCCGGCGCCTGGGGGTGAGCAACGCCAGCCTGCACCACTTGGCCTGGGCCCAGGTGGTGGGGCGTCTGTCCGCGCGGGACGATGTGGTCTTCGGCACGGTGCTGATGGGCCGCCTGCACGCTGGCGAGGGTGCCGAGCGCGCCCTGGGCATGTTCATCAACACCTTGCCGTTGCGCGTCGACGCGGGAGGGCAGGGCATCCGGGCGACCGCACGCATGACCCATGCGCGCCTGGCGGCACTGCTCGGCCATGAACATGCACCGTTGTCGCTGGCCCAGGCCTGCAGTGGTGTCGCGGCGCCGGCACCGTTGTTCAGTGCGCTGATGAACTACCGGCATGCCGCCGTCGGTGCCCAGGCCCCCGAGGACATCGGCCAGGCCAGGATCTGGGGCGGAGTCGAGGTATTGGGCGGCGAAGAGCGGACCAACTATCCGCTGTCGCTGTCGGTGGACGACCTGGGAGACTCCTTCGGCCTGACCGTGCAGGCCGTGGCCGGGATCGGCGCACAGCGGATCTGTGGCTATATGCATACGCTGCTGGAGCAACTGGCCGAGGCGCTGGACAGCCGACCCGATGCGCCCTTGCACAGCCTGGACTGGTTGCCGTCGAGCGAGCGCCGGCAGTTGCTGGAGGATTTCAACGCCTTCGACTGCGCCTATCCACCGGGCCTGCTGGTCCATCAACTGTTCGAGGCCCGCGCGTGCGCCCAACCCGACGCCGTGGCCGTCACCCATCAAGGCCAGCGCCTGAGCTACGCCGAACTGAACCGGTGGGCCAACCAGATTGCCCACCGGCTGATCGCCGAGGGCATCGGGGCTGACGACCGGGTGGCGATCTGTGTCGAACGCAGCCTGGAGATGGTCGCCGGCCTGGTGGGCATTCTCAAGGCCGGGGCCGGTTATGTGCCGTTGGACCCATCGTATCCGGCCGAGCGCCTGGCCTATATGCTGCAGGACAGCGCGCCCAAGGTGCTGCTGACCCAACGCGCCCTGCGCGAGCGTTTGCCGCAGGCGTCCATGCCGGTGTTGCTGCTGGAGGCCGAGGCCCGCGGCGAGAGCGGTATCGACGCCGCGCCCGGGCACAATCCGCAGCTCCCGGCGCTGACCCCGCAACACCTGGCCTATCTGATCTACACCTCGGGTTCCACCGGCCAGCCCAAGGGCGTGGCGATGCCCCACGCCCCGCTGGTCAACCTGATGCAATGGCAGATCGCCCAGGCCGCCGAGCAGGGCCGGCCCGTGCAGCGCACCTTGCAGTTCGCTGCCCTGGGCTTCGACGTGGCCTTCCAGGAAGTCTTCAGCACCCTGTGTGCCGGTGGCGAGCTGTCGCTGATCCATGCCGATACCCGTCTGGATTTCCGTCGGCTGTTCCAGCATATCTGTCAGCAGCGCATCGAACGGCTGTATATGCCGTGCATTGCCCTGCAAGCCCTGGCCGAGGCCATGGCGGCCGAACCCGGGCAACCGGCCTGCGCCTTGCAGGATGTGATCACCGCCGGTGAACAATTGCGGATCACCGAGCCGATGCGGCGTTTCTTCGAGCGTCTGGACGCGGCGCGTCTGCACAACCACTACGGTCCGACCGAATCCCACGTCACCACGGCTCTGACCCTGAGTGGCGATCCATGGGCCTGGCCGACCTTGCCGAGCATCGGCCAGCCGGTGGCCAACACCCGTATCTACCTGCTCGACGAACAACGCCGGCCGGTACCGGTGGGCGTGGCGGGGGAGATCTACATTGGTGGCGCCTGCGTCGCCCGAGGCTATCTGAACCGCGACGAATTGACCGCCGAACGCTTTATCGCCGATCCGTTCTCCACCGCCGAAGGGGCGCGCCTGTACAAGACCGGTGACCTGGGGCGTTGGCAGCCCGACGGCCATATCGACTACCTGGGCCGCAACGACGACCAGATCAAGGTCCGTGGTTTCCGGATCGAGCTGGGCGAGATCGAGGCCCGCCTCGGCCAGTACCCTGGTCTGCGCGACACGGCGGTCCTGGCCCGTGAAGATCGTCCCGGGGAAAAACGTCTGGTGGCGTATTTCAGTCTCCAGGATGGCCAGGCGCTGCCCGAGGCCGATGACCTGCGCGTGCATTTGCAGGCGTTGCTGCCCGACTACATGATTCCGGCGGCCTATGTGCACCTGGAAACACTTCCGGTTTCGCCCAACGGCAAGCTGGATCGCCGCGCGTTGCCGCCACCTTCGGCCGAAGCCTTCGTCAGCCGTGACTATCAGGCGCCGGTGGGCACCACGGAAACCGCCCTGGCGGCACTCTGGTGCGAAGTGCTGGGTGTCGAGCGGGTCGGTCGCCAGGATCATTTCTTCGAACTGGGCGGTCACTCGCTGCTGGCGGTGAAGCTGATCGAGCGCATGCGCCAGGCCGGCCTGAGTGCCGACGTGCGCGTGCTGTTCGGCCAGCCGACCCTGGCGGCGCTGGCCGCGGCCGTGGGGGACGGGGTCGAGATCGTGGTACCGGCCAACGGCATTCCCGTCGGTTGCGAGCGCATCACGCCGGATATGCTGACCCTGACCCGGCTGGGCCAGGACAGCATCGACCGCATCGTCGCCGGCGTGCCCGGCGGAGCGGGCAACGTGCAGGATATCTACCCGCTGGCACCGCTGCAGGAGGGCATCCTCTATCACCATATCAGTACCGAGCAGGGCGATCCCTATCTGCTGCAAGCGACCTTCGCCTTGCAGGACCTGGCCCATCTGCGGCGTTTTGCCGATGCCCTGCAAGCGGTGATCGACCGCCATGACATCCTGCGCACGGCGTTGGTCTGGCAAGGCCTGGAGGAACCGCAGCAAGTGGTTCTGCGCCAGGTCGAGCTGCCGTTGGAGCAATTGCCGCTGGATCCGGCCGAGGGCGATATCCTCGATCAGTTGCAGCAACGTTTCGATCCCCGCGAATGCCGTCTGGACCTCACCCGGGCGCCGTTGATGCGTCTGGCGTTTGCCAAGGACCCGGCCAATCAGCGCTGGGTGGCGATCCTGCTGTTCCACCATATCGCTCTCGATCACACCGCGCTGGATGTGATGAGCGAAGAGATGCTCGTCCACTTGCAGGGCGTGGCCGGGCAACTGCCGGCGGCCATGCCCTACCGCAACTATGTGGGCCAGGCCCGCCTGGGGGTGAGCCGCGAGCAGCATGAAGCGTTCTTCCGCGAGATGCTCGGCGATGTCGAGGAGCCGACCCTGCCATTCGGCCTGTTGCAGGTGCAGGGCGATGGACGGGACGTCAAGGAAGTGCGCCGCGATCTGCCGGCGGACCTGTGCCTGCGTCTGCGCGCCCAGGCCCGGCGACTGGGGGTGACAGCGGCGAGTCTGCATCACCTGGCCTGGGCTCGGGTGCTGGGCGGTGTCAGTGGTCGCGACGACGTGGTCTTCGGCACGGTACTGCTGGGGCGGATGCAAAGCGGCGAGGGGGCGGATCGGGCGCTGGGGATGTTCATCAACACCTTGCCGTTGCGCGTCGACGTTGGCGCTTGCGGGGTGCGCGATGCGGTGCGCCAGACTCACCAGCGTCTGACCGCTCTGCTCGGGCACGAGCATGCGCCGTTGGTCCTGGCCCAGCGTTGCAGTGCGGTGACGGCCTCGTCTCCGCTGTTCAGCGCGCTGCTGAACTACCGGCACAGCCCCGCACGCGAAGCCAGCGGTGGCGATCACTGGGCCGGAACCCGGGTGCTCGACGTGCTGGAACGGACCAATTATCCCTGCACCTTGTCGGTGGACGACCAGGGCGAAGGCTTCCTGTTGAGCGTCCAGGTCACGACCGGGGTCGACGGTGAGCGGGTTTGCGGCTACATGCAGACGGTCTTGAGCCAACTGATCGAGGCGCTGGAGTGTACAGAGGATGTGGCCGTGCGTGACCTGGCGCTGCTGTCGCATGCCGAACGCCAGCATCTGCTGGAAGACTTCAATCCCGGTGCCGTGCCTTACCCGGCCGACCTGACCATTGCCGCGCAGTTCGAAGCCCGCGTCCTGGCCAGTCCCGATGCGCTGGCGGTGGTTCAGGCCGGACAAAGCCTGACCTATGCCGAACTGAACCGCCAGGCCAACCAACTGGCTCATCATCTGCTCGGCCTCGGGGTGCAACCTGACGATCGCATCGCCATCTGCGCCCGGCGCGGTCTCGACACGCTGGTCGGCCTGGTCGCGATCCTCAAGTCCGGCGCCTGCTACGTGCCAATCGATCCGTCCCACCCGGCGGAGCGCCTGGCCTACCTGCTGCGCGACAGCGCACCGCGCGTGCTGCTGACCCAGGCCGCATTGCGCGAACGCTTGCCGGCGGTCGAGGTGCCGGTGCTGCTGCTCGACGCCCAAGCCCGACGCGCGGCGGGTGTCGACGCGCAACCGCAGGACAATCCGGTTGTCGCCACGCTGAGCGCGACCAACCTGGTCTATGTGATCTACACCTCGGGCTCCACCGGCGAGCCCAAGGGCGTGATGGTCGAGCACCGCCAGTTGTCCAACTTCGTGCACTGGCACTGCCGGGCGTTCGCGCTGGCGGCGGGCAGCCAGACTTCCAGTATCGCCGGCTTCGGCTTCGACGCCATGGCCTGGGAAGTCTGGCCGACGCTGTGTGTCGGCGCGACCCTGCACCTGGCGCCCGCGACTGCCGGCAGTGAAGATGTCGGTGGCCTGCTGGCCTGGTGGCTGGCACAGCCTCTGGACGTGAGTTTCCTGCCGACGCCGATTGCCGAGTACGCCTTCAGCCAGTCGTTGCAACACCCGACGCTGCGCACCCTGCTGGTCGGTGGTGACCGCCTGCGGCAGTTTCCCGAGGGGCAACGTTTCGCCCTGATCAACAACTACGGTCCGACGGAGACCACCGTGGTGGTCACCTCGGGACTGCTCGACCGGAACGCGGCAACGCTGCATATCGGCAAGCCGGTGGACAACGCCCGGATCTACCTGCTCGACAAACAGTTGCGTCCGGTGCCGGTGGGCGTGGCCGGTGAGCTGTATGTCGGTGGCGCGGGCGTGGCCCGTGGCTATTTGGGACGTGCGGCGCTGACCGCCGAGCGTTTCCTCAAGGATCCGTTCAGTCCGGATCCCGAAGCACGGATGTACAAGACCGGCGACCTGGCGCGCTGGCTGGCCGACGGCAATATCGACTACGTGGGACGCAACGACGATCAGGTGAAGATCCGCGGCCTGCGCATCGAGCTGGGCGAAATCGAAACCCGCCTGGCCCGGCATCCGGCGATCCAGGAAGCGGTGGTGCTGGCGCGTGAGGACCACCCCGGCGAGAAACGCCTGGTGGCCTACTACAGTTCGACCGATACCTCGCTGGAGGTCGAAGCGTTGCGGGCCTATCTGTTGGAGCGGCTGCCGGACTACATGGTCCCTGCGGCCTATGTGGGCCTGGAGGTCTTCCCGCTGACCGCCAACGGCAAGATCGATCGTCGGGCGCTGCCGGTGCCCGATCTGGCGGCGTTGGTCAGCCGTGACTACGCAGCGCCCCAGGGCGACACTGAAGTCACCCTGGCGAGGATCTGGACCGAGGTGCTCAACGTTGAGCAGGTGGGGCGGCATGACCACTTCTTCGAACTGGGCGGTCATTCGCTGCTGGCGGTCAGTCTGATCGAGCGGATGCGTCAGGCCGGTCTGAGCACTGACGTGCGGGCGCTGTTCCGCCAACCGACGCTGGCGGCGCTGGCGGCGGCGGTGGGCAGCGCTACGGAAATCGTGGTGCCGGCCAACCTGATCCCCGTCGGCTGCGAGCGGATCACCCCGGACCTGCTGCCGCTGGTCAGCCTGACCCAGGGGCAGATCGACCGTCTGGTGGCGAACGTGCCGGGCGGCGTGGCGAACGTGCAGGACATCTATCCGTTGGCGCCGTTGCAGGAAGGTATCCTCTATCACCATCACCTGGCGGTGGACCACGCTGACCCTTACTTGCAACACGCGCTGTTCGCCTTCGACAGCCGGGAGCGGGTCGACGCCTTTGCCCATGCGCTGCAAGGCGTGATCGCGCGCCATGACATCCTGCGAACCGCGGTGGCCTGGGAAGGGCTGGACATCCCCCTGCAGGTGGTGTGGCGCCAGGCCCCGCTGGCGGTGAACGAGGTGTTGCCGGATCCGCTTGGCGGCGATATCGCCGAACAACTGCGCGCCAGACTGAACGACCCGCAGACCCGATTGGACATCCGCCAGGCGCCGATGCTGCAACTCGATTATGCGCGGGATTTGCCCAACGGGCGTTGGATCGGCCTGTTGCAGTTCCATCATCTGGTCAACGACGCCAGCTCGGTGAGAGTGCTGGTGGCTGAAGTCGAAGCCCATATGCGGGGACGGCAGGAGCAACTGCCGGCCTCGATCCCTTATCGCAACTATGTGGCCCAGTCCCGCCTGGGTTTCAGTGAGGTCGAGCACGAGCAGTTCTTCCGTGAAATGCTCGGCGACATCGACGAGCCGACCTTGCCGTTCGGTCTGCGGGATGTCCAGGGCGATGGCCAGGGCCTCGAGCAGGCCGAGCGCGCCGTGGACCCAGGCCTCAGCCGCCGCTTGCGGACTCAGGCCCGGCAGTTGGGCGTGAGCGCCGCCAGTCTCTGTCACCTGGCCTGGGCACGTGTGCTGGGCAGTGTTGCGGGTAAGGACGATGTGGTCTTCGGCACCGTGTTGCTGGGTCGCCTGCAAGGTGGTGAGGGCGCCGATCGGGCCCTGGGCATGTTCATCAATACCTTGCCGTTGCGGGTGACGTTGGCTGGGCTGGATGTGCGCGAAGGCGTCAGGGTCACGCACGAGCGTCTGACCGCCTTGCTCGGGCACGAGCATGCGCCGCTGATCCTGGCGCAGCGCTGCAGCGGCGTGGCGGCGCCAACCCCTTTGTTCAGCGGCCTGTTGAACTACCGGCACCTGGCGGGCGACAGCACCGGGCAGTCGACCTGGAGCGGGATCGAGACACTGACCGGCGAGGAACGTACCAACTACCCGTTGACGTTGTCGGTGGACGACCTGGGCGAGGATTTCGCCCTGCGCGTCGCCACCCTGGCCGGAGCCGGTGCGCAACGGGTTTGTGGCTATATGCTCAGCGCCCTGGAAAGCCTGGTCGAGGCTCTGGAAAAAACGCCGGCCTTGCCATTGACGCGGTTGTCGGTCCTGCCCGCAGCCGAGCGTGAGCAGGTGCTGGTGGCGTTCAATGCCAGCGATCGCGACTACCCACGGACGCAGACCGTGCACGGCCTGTTCGAAGCCCAGGTCCGCGCGCGTCCCGAGGCGTGCGCCGCGATCCACGATGGCGTGACGTTGACTTACGCCGAACTCAACGCCCAGGCCAACCGCCTGGCCCGGCATCTGCGTGGCCTCGGCGTGCAGCCGGGCGACAGCGTGGCGATCCTGCTGGAACGCAGCCATGACCTGCTGGTCAGCCAGTTGGCGGCGCTCAAGTGTGCTGCCGTTTATGTGCCGCTGGACATCAACGCACCGCTCGAACGCCAGGGCTTCATGATCGAGGACAGCCAGGCGCGGGTGTTGCTGACCCGCAGCCAGGTGTCGCTGGCCAGCGCCGCGCAGCGGGTTGAAGTGGATCGCCTGGACCTGTCGTCCCTGGATCCGGAGGATCTGGAGATCAGTCAGTCCAGCGAAAGCGTGGCGTACATCATGTACACCTCCGGCTCCAC
>NZ_AQOH01000304.1 GCF_000364705.1 Pseudomonas fuscovaginae SE-1
TCTCGGTCAAGGCCGGTGACACCGTCGAAGTCGACCAGTCGCTGATCACCCTGGAATCCGACAAGGCCAGCATGGAGATTCCATCGCCAGCCGCCGGCGTGGTGGAAAGCGTTGCCATCAAGCTGGACGACGAAGTCGGTACCGGTGACCTGATCCTGAAACTCAAGGTCAAGGGCGCTGCACCTGCCGCCGCTCCAGCCCCGGCTGCCGCTCCTGCCGCACCCGCCCAGGCCGCTGCTCCGGCGGCTGCCGCCCCGGCACCTGTCGCGGCACCGACTGCTGCACCTGCAGCGGCTGGCGCCAAGGTCCACGCTGGCCCGGCCGTACGCCAACTGGCGCGTGAATTCGGTGTCGACCTGGGCGCAGTCAGCCCAAGCGGCCCGCACGGCCGTATCCTCAAGGAGGACGTGCAGGTCTACGTCAAGGCCATGATGCAGAAGGCCAAGGAAGCCCCAGCCGCTGCCGCCGGTGCAACCGGTGGTGCTGGCATCCCGCCAATCCCGGCCGTGGACTTCAGCCGCTTCGGCGAAATCGAAGAAGTGCCGATGACCCGCCTGATGCAGGCGGGCGCCGCCAACCTGCACCGCAGCTGGCTGAACGTGCCGCACGTGACCCAATTCGACTCGGCGGATATCACCGAACTGGAAGCATTCCGTGTTGCGCAGAAAGCCGTGGCCGAGAAGGCTGGCGTCAAGCTGACCATCCTGCCGCTGCTGCTCAAGAGCTGCGCGCACCTGCTCAAGGAACTGCCGGACTTCAACAGTTCGCTGGCCCCGAGCGGCAAGGCCGTCATCCGCAAGAAGTACGTGCACATCGGCTTCGCCGTCGACACCCCGGACGGCCTGCTGGTCCCGGTGATCAAGAACGTCGACCAGAAGAGCCTGCTGCAACTCGCCGCCGAAGCGGCTTCCCTGGCTGAAAAGGCCCGGACCAAGAAGCTCTCCGCCGACGACATGCAGGGCGCCTGCTTCACCATCTCCAGCCTCGGCCACATCGGCGGCACCGGCTTCACGCCGATCGTCAACGCGCCGGAAGTGGCGATCCTCGGCGTATCCAAGGCAACCATCCAGCCGGTCTGGGATGGCAAGGCCTTCCAGCCGAAGCTGATGCTGCCTCTGTCGCTGTCCTACGATCACCGCGTGATCAACGGTGCCGCGGCAGCGCGCTTCACCAAGCGCCTGAGCGACCTGCTGGCGGATATCCGCACCATCCTGCTGTAACCGGCCATCCGGCCTCCTGGGTCAAGGAGGCCGGATCCGCCGTCGCGTTTTCCGAGCGCCACGCTCGTACCTCAACCCCGCCAGATGGCGGGGCTTTTTTTGCGTCATCCGGACGCACTCGCCCGACACGCGCAAAGCCGCGACGCAGAGCGGCAATCGCCGTCCGTCCGACGCCCCCGATTGAAGATTTCCCGCCTCCGGCCGATACATTGAAGGCACAGAGCCACTGTTCTGCTTGTCAGCCCGACCCGCTTAATGCAACCTTGCCCAACTCGCCAGGAAAAGCCCCCTGTCCTGTGCGTGATCAGTACTCTTGAAGCGAGCTCTCCATGAAAAGCCAACCCGATGCCGCCAATAGATTGGCGGCCGAGGTAGTGACTCAGTTACCGGTGCCGTCGCGGCTCGGTATGCTGCGTTTCGAGCGGCTGAATGAAGCAAGCTGGGCCCTGCTGTTTCTCGATCCCAACTGCGAACGCCAGTTCGGCCTACCGGCCATCGAGCTGTGCGCCCTGGTCGGTTCGCCCTATGCCAGTTTGATGGAGCCCGAAGCCCGCTATCGCCTGCATGACGCGATCCAGCTGCAACTGGCGGAGAACCCGCACTACCTGGTGCGCTATACCCTGCATACCGCCCAGGGTCCGCTGACCCTGCTGGAGATGGGCGAAGCCTACAGGCAGCACAATCGCCACCTGCTGCGTGGCTACCTGCTGGTGGTCGAGGGCCTGTTCGGCCTGGAGCCGCAACTGCCGCTCACCGACCTCGCCACCCAGAACAGCCGCCTGCAGATCGCCCTGGAACTCAACCAGCGCGCCCAACAGGAACAGTTGCAGCACCTCGACCGGGTGCGTGCCCAGCAGGACCTGATCCTGCGCCTGGCCCGCCAGCGCTACAGCGTCAACAATTCGCTGCAGGAAGCCGCCGAACTGATCACCCGCTGCGCCTGCGACATCTACGAAATAGACAGTGCCAGCATCTGGAACCTCGAAGGCCAGCGCCTGGTGCCGATCTCCGCCTATCATCGCGCCAGCCAGGAATATGTCCTGCCGGACGAGATCGACGCCAGCCAGTTCCCCGATTATCTGGAAGCGCTGCACACCAGCCGCGCCATCGACGCCCATAACGCCACCCGCGACCCGCGCACCCGCGACATGGCCGAGATCCTGCGCCCGCGTGACGTCAACGCCATGCTCGATGCCAGCATCCGTATCGACGGCCAAGTGGTGGGCGTACTCTGCCTGGAACAGAGCGGCCACACCCGCGCCTGGCAGTCGGATGAAATCGCCTTCGCCGGCGAGTTGGCGGACCAGTTCGCCCAGGTCATCAACAATCACAACCGACGCACCGCCACCAGCGCCCTGCACCTGTTCCAGCGGGCGGTCGAGCAGAGCGCCAACGCGTTCCTGCTGGTCAACTGCGATGGCGTGGTGGAATACGTCAACCCGAGCTTCACCGCCATCACCCAATACAGCACCGAGGAAGTGCACGGCCAGAAGCTCTCCGAGCTGCCGGCCCTGGAAAACCTCAGCGAGCTGCTGTTCGACGCCCAGTCGAGCCTGGCCCAGAGCAACAGTTGGCAGGGCGAGTTCAAGAGCCGCCGCAAGAACCTCGAACCCTACTGGGGGCAGTTGTCGATCTCCAAGGTCTATGGCGACAACCGCGAACTGACCCACTACATCGGCATCTACGAAGACATCACCCAGACCAAGCTCGCGCAACAGCGCATCGAACGCCTGGCCTACACCGACAACCTGACCAACCTGGGCAACCGTCCGGCATTCATCCGCAACCTCGACGAGCGCTTCGCCCGCGACAGCGATTCGCCGATCAGCCTGCTGCTGGTGGACATCGACAACTTCAAGCGGATCAACGACAGCCTCGGCCACCAGACCGGTGACAAGCTGCTGATCAGCCTGGCCCGGCGCCTGCGCAACAGCCTGAGCCCGAGCGGCAGTCTGGCGCGCTTTGCCAGCAACGAATTCGCGGTCTTGCTGGACGATACCGACCTGGAAGCCGGCCAGCAGATCGCCACCCAGTTGCTGACGACCCTCGACAAACCGATGTTCGTCGACAACCAGTTGATCAGCGTCACCGGCTCCGTCGGCCTGGCCAGCGCGCCACTGCACGGCCGCGACCCGCAGACCCTGATGCGCAACGCCGGCCTGGCCCTGCACAAGGCCAAGGCCAACGGCAAGCACCAGGTCCAGGTGTTCACCGAAGCCCTGAACGCCGAGGCCAGCTACAAGCTGTTCGTCGAGAACAACCTGCGCCGCGCCCTGACCCAGAACGAGCTGGACGTGTTCTACCAACCCAAGCTGTGCCTGCGTAGCGGCCGCCTGCTGGGGATGGAAGCGCTGCTGCGCTGGAACCACCCGGAAAAGGGCATGATCCGCCCGGACCAGTTCATCAGCGTCGCCGAGGAAACCGGCCTGATCATCCCGATCGGCAAATGGATTGCCCGCCAGGCCTGCCGCATGAGCAAGGCCCTGACCGCCCGCGGCCTGGGCAACCTGCAGGTGGCGATCAACCTGTCGCCCAAGCAGTTCTCCGACCCGGACCTGGTCGCCTCCCTGGCCAGCATCCTCAAGGAAGAGCAGTTGCCGCCGTCGCTGCTGGAGCTGGAACTGACCGAGGGCCTGCTGCTCGAAGCCACCGACGACACCCGCCAGCAACTCGACCAACTGAAGAAGATCGGCCTGACCCTGGCCATGGACGACTTCGGCACCGGCTACTCGTCCCTGAGCTACCTGAAGAAATTCCCGATCGACATCATCAAGATCGACCGCAGCTTCATCCACGAGATCCCGGATAACCAGGACGACATGGAAATCACCTCCGCGGTGATCGCCATGGCCCACAACCTGAAACTCAAGGTGGTGGCCGAAGGCATCGAAACCTCCGAGCAACTGACCTTCCTGCGCCGCCATCGCTGCGACGTCGGCCAGGGCTACCTGTTCGACCGGCCGATTCCGGGCGCCGAGCTGATCCAGCAGCTCAGGCGCTACCCGCGCGGACCTTTGGCCTGACAGCGCGGCAACACTCGGGCACACTGTCGGTCTACTTCAATAGCTTCAGCTTATTTCAACCTGACTGAGAGGACTGCGACATGGTCTTGCGCTCGGAAATACTGGTGAACAAAAACGTGCTACCGACCAAAGAACAGGCCCTGCCTGGCCGCGAAACCCCGATGACCGTACCGGACAAACATTTCGTCAACGGCCACCCGCTGCTGGGCCCGTTCCCCGGCAATGTCGAATTCGCCATCTTCGGCCTGGGCTGCTTCTGGGGCGCGGAGCGGCGCTTCTGGCAGCGCGAGGGCGTGTACAGCACGTCGGTGGGCTACGCCGGCGGCTTCACCCCGAACCCGACCTACGAAGAAGTCTGCTCGGGCCTGACCGGCCACAGCGAAGTGGTCCTGGTGGTCTACGAGCCGGAGATCGTCAGCTACGAACAGTTGCTGGCACAGTTCTGGGAACTGCACGACCCGACCCAGGGCATGCGCCAGGGCAACGACATCGGCACCCAGTACCGCTCGGTGATCTATGCCACCAAGCCGGAGCAACTGGAAGCGGCACTCAAAAGCGCCGAGGTGTTCCAGGCCGAACTGACCAAGGCCGGACTGGGCACGATCACCACGGAGATTGCCGAGGCGCCGACCTATTACTACGCCGAGGCCTACCACCAGCAGTACCTGGCGAAGAACCCGGAAGGCTACTGCGGTATCCGCGGTACCGGCGTGAGCTGCCCGATCTGAGGCGCCGGCAGGCCCACTCCCGTGGCGAGGGGGCTTGCCCCCGCTGGGGTGCGAAGCACCCCTGAAGCCAGGCACCGCATTACACCAGAATGAACAGGGCTGCTGATTTTACGGTTGCTGCGCAACCGAACGGGGGCAAGCCCCCTCGCCACAGAGAACCTCTGCCAGACAGAGACAGACTACTCGGCAATCAGCCAATCCATCCGCCAGTCGCCCTGGGTCTGCGCCAGCTTCTGCGCCAACCACGGCAACAGCTCACGCAACTCCTCCTCAAGCCCCCACGGCGGGTTGGCAATCGCCAGGCCCGAACCGTTCAGGCTCGCCGGCGTGTCCAGCGGATGCACCAGCAACTCCACGCGCAGCAGCTTCGGCGCGCCGGTGCCAGCCAGGTCCTGGTAGAAGCGCTTCAGCGCCCGCTGATCCTTGATCGGATACCAGATCGCCGCCACCGTCTGGCGCATGCGCCCTATCGCTTCCTTGAGCGAGGCGGCACAGCGCTGCATCTCGTCCAACTGCTCGAATGGCGGGTCGATCAGCATCACCGCACGCTTTTCCGCCACCGGCAGCAGGGCCCGCGCCAAGTGCCAGCCCTCGCCCAGGTGCACGGCCACGCGACGGTCGCTCTTCATGTTGTCCTTGAGCAGCTTGCCGTCTTCCGGGTGCTTCTCGTTGATCAGCACGCGGTCCTGCGCACGGGTCAGGCGCCGCGCCAGTTCCGGCGACCCCGGGTAGTAGCGCAACTCGCCATCGGGGTTCATCTCGTGCAGCACCCGCAGGTAATCGGCGGTCACCGCGGGCAGGTCCTGCTCCCTCCACAGGCGGGCGATCCCCTCCAGGTACTCGCCGGTACGGCTGGCCTGGTCGCCCTTGAGGTCGTACAGGCCGATCCCGGCGTGGCTGTCGAGATAGGCGAACGGCTGCTCCTTGCGCGCCATCAGGGCGATCAGGCGGGTCAGGATCAGGTGTTTCAGGACGTCGGCGTGGTTGCCGGCGTGGAAGGCGTGACGGTAATTCATGGCAACTCCTGCGAAGGAGGCGAAGTTTACCCTGTGCACCACCCGCCGTCAGGTCGCAACGTACAGGCGGCAGGTCCGTTGCCGACAGACTCGCCGGGAGCGCCCATGATAACGTCGCGTCCTCCCACTCGAAGGATTCGAAACGATGACCACCCGCTACGCCAAAATCATCATGAGCCTGGCGCTCGCCGCCTTCGCCTTCATGGTCACCTTCAACAATGTCAGCGACTACGGCTCCAACTTCGCCTTCGTCAGCCACGTGCTGAGCATGGACACCACCTTCCCGGACAACGCCGCGATGTACCGCGCGATCACCACGCCAAGCCTGTGGCATGCCGCCTATTGGCTGATCATCCTCGGCGAAGGATTGACCGGCGTACTGCTGGCCTTCGGCGCCCTCTCGCTGTGGCGGGCCCGCAAGGCCGACGCCGCCACCTTCGCCCGGGCGAAAAAAGGCATCGTCGCTGGCGCGACCCTGGGTTTCCTGGTGTGGTTCTTCGGCTTCATGGTAGTCGGCGGCGAATGGTTCCTGATGTGGCAATCGAAGATCTGGAACGGCCAGGAAGCAGCCTTCAGGTTCTACATGGCCGTGCTTGGCGTGCTGATCTTCGTCAATCAGGCGGACAACGAGCCGGCTTGAGCTGGATCACTTGCCGACGCTGCGCCAGTAGCGGACACTGGCGCACCGGTTTGCGGTGCGATACGGGTAAGCCACCCGAGGTCCTTGGCGACTCAGACACACGAGACCATTAGCCGACCGCTACTGCCCGGCAGTGCTCAATTAATGGAATTTCACTGAGTCGAGGCCTTATGAAAGACGCAACGATTGCGCTCCATCACGGTTTCAAGTCGGACCCGACCACCAAGGCCGTGGCCGTTCCCATCTACCAGAACGTCGCCTTCGAATTCGACAACGCCCAGCACGGCGCCGACCTGTTCAACCTCGATGTCCCGGGCAATATCTACACCCGGATCATGAACCCCACCAACGACGTGCTCGAACAGCGCCTGGCGGCACTGGAAGGCGGCGTCGCCGCACTCGCCGTGTCCGCCGGCAGCGCGGCGATCCACTACGCGATCCAGACCCTGACCCGCGCCGGCGACAATATCGTCTCCACGCCGCAACTCTACGGCGGCACCTACACCCTGTTCGCCCATCTGCTGCCCAGCTTCGGCGTCGAGGTACGGTTTGCGCGCGACGACTCGCCCGAGGCCGTCGCCGAACTGATCGACGAGAACACTCGACTGGTCTATTGCGAAAGTATCGGCAATCCGGCGGGCAACATCGTCGATCTCGAAAGTTTCGCCCAGGTCGCCCACGCCCATGGCGTACCACTGATGGTCGACAACACGGTGGCGACGCCGATCCTGTGCAAGCCGATCCTGTTCGGTGCCGACATCGTCGTACATTCGGTGACCAAGTATGTCGGCGGCCACGGCAACGCCCTGGGCGGGGTGATCGTCGACGCGGGCACCTTCCCCTGGGCCGACCATCCGCAGAAATTTCCCGGTCTGAATACCCCGGAAGCGGCCTACCACGGCGTGGTCTACACCGAGAAGTTCGGCCCGGCGGCGTTCATCGCCCGCGCGCGCACCGTACCATTGCGCAATACCGGCGCGGCGCTGGCGCCAATGAATGCCTTCCTGCTGCTGCAGGGCCTGGAAACCCTGGCCCTGCGCATGGAGCGCCACACAGAGAATGCGCTCAGGGTGGCGAAGTTCCTCAAGGCCCACGAACAGGTCGCCTGGGTCAGCTACGCCGGCCTGCCGGACCACCCACACCATGAGCTGGCGCACAAGTACATGAAGGGCAAGCCTTCGGCGATCCTCTCGTTCGGCCTCAAGGGCGGCTACGAGGCGGGTGTGCGCTTCTACGACGCGCTGCAGATCTTCAAGCGCCTGGTGAACATCGGCGATGCCAAGTCCCTGGCCTGCCACCCAGCCTCCACCACCCACCGGCAAATGACCGAAGCCGAACAGGCCAAGGCTGGCGTGAAGCCGGAGATGATCCGCCTGTCGGTCGGCATCGAAGCCATCGAGGATCTGCTCGAAGACCTGGAACAGGCACTGCAGGCCTGAAACGCGGCGGCCCGCCTCCAGGGAGACGGGCCGCCTTGCAGCTACAGGGCTTGTCGCCCTATCCCACGGATCAATGTTCCTCGCGGAACTGCTTCTCCGCTGCCGCGAAACGCTGGAGCATCTGCGCCGAAGGCTTGCCCATCTTGCTGACCACGTAGATCGCGATGCTGGCGAAGATGAAGCCCGGGATGATCTCGTACAACCCCAACAGGTTGAGCTGCTTCCAGACGATCACGGTGATCGCGCCGACCAGAATGCCGGCCAACGCGCCATTGCGGGTCATGTCCTTCCAGATCACCGAAATCAGCACCACCGGGCCGAAGGCTGCACCGAAGCCTGCCCAGGCATAACTCACCAGGCCCAGCACGCGGTTCTCGGGGTTGGCGGCCAGGGCGATGGCAATCACCGCGACCAGCAACACCATGGCCCGACCGACCCACACCAGCTCAAGCTGCGAAGCGGACTTGCGCAGGAACGCCTTGTAGAAGTCCTCGGTCAGCGCACTGGAACACACCAGCAACTGGCAGCTCAGGGTACTCATGACAGCCGCCAGAATCGCCGACAGCAGCACACCCGCGATCCAGGGATTGAACAGGAGCTTCGCCAGCTCGATGAACACCCGCTCGTGGTTCTCGCTGACCGGGCCCGCCACCTCGGGGTGCGCCGAGAAGTAGGCGATGCCGAAGAAACCGACCGCCACGGTGCCACCCAGGCACAGGATCATCCAGGTCATGGAAATGCGCCGGGCATTGGCGATCGACTTGACCGAGTCCGCCGCCATGAAGCGCGCCAGGATGTGCGGCTGGCCGAAGTAGCCCAGGCCCCAGCCCATCAGCGAGATGATGCCGATGAAGGTGGTGTTGCGCAGCATGTCGAAATGCCCGGGGTCCTGGGCCTCGATCGCCAGGAAGGTGGTGTCGACGCCACCCGTGGCCAGCAGCACGATGATCGGCGTGAGGATCAGGGCGAAGATCATCAGCGTGGCCTGCACGGTGTCGGTCCAGCTGACCGCCAGGAAACCGCCGATGAAGGTGTAGGCGATGGGGGCCGCCG
>NZ_AQOH01000305.1 GCF_000364705.1 Pseudomonas fuscovaginae SE-1
AAAAATCGAGCACTGCATTGCAAGCACAAATGTGGGCCGAACAGTAGGCTGGTTCATCAAAAACGACCTAATGAGTCATGGCAAAGATATTGAGCTCTGGATAGAGAAAGATAAACCCGTTTTCACACCCGAGCAATTTGAGGCACTGCTGGCACTATCTGACTCTGATGAATGGCAAGAAAAATTCTGCAATATTGCCTCAACTTATTACGCATCAAGCAATAGCTATCACCAAGCTGACTCTCGCTTTCAAATTGCCATACCAAACTATATTTCGTTATTCAATGAAGCTGCTCTATATGACTTAGCACA
>NZ_AQOH01000306.1 GCF_000364705.1 Pseudomonas fuscovaginae SE-1
CATCAAAGCAAGGATTGATGAGCTAGACTCACTTGATAAAAAATTCGACTACACGAAATACCAATGGTTTAGTAGAAAACTTGGTTTAAAAGATTAAACCTATCACCTCAAAACAGGGACAACCATTTTTAATTGCGCAACCAAGAAGAGACGCGGCCATACTTATAAAATAAGTTATAGCGAAATTGGAGCCCTGCTGATCATATTGAAACTGACCGCCTTCTCAAAAATTAGATTTCGGATCATTAAACCGCCTTGATCGGCACCACTTCAAAACACCGGAACTTCTTCTTTTTCGCCTGGGCGTTGGCCTCCTGTTCGGTCGTGAAGGTGCTCAGGGTGTTGGCGTCGTAGGTGAGGACCTCAATCTTGCCTTCGAACTCCTTGATGGCGTGCAGGGTCACACGCAGCTTCGGAGAAAGTGGCTTGGAGGAGAACCGGCGTTTGGGGGTAGCAGTTGGCGCCGAAACCGGTATCGGCTTCGGTGTTGGTTTGAACTCGATTTCAGGTACTGGTGAAACGATTGGTTCAGCGACTGGAGTGGAGGGACCGAAAAGCGCCAGGCGCATTTCTTCCTCGCTCAGTTCTGTGCTCATTGCGGGTGTCTCAATTACGGAATGGTTTTTATGTTTAGGGTGCTAACGAACTCTATCAGACTCGTTTGGCATTTGCGTGGTTCAAACTGGACAGGTGCCACTGTGTTTACCTCGGCAGTCCAGGACTGGGCCGCAGATCGGTAAGGTCCATAGGTGGTCGCCGCTGATGTGACACCCCTGCTCACACACCGACAGGCAACATTCTGACGATGTTGGTTTACTATCGCGCAGCCCTGTCCTGGGCATCGCCGAATGGTTTCCTGCATCTCAAATCAATGGAGCTTCATAGTGAATCGGAATCTACAGAAAGCCGGCCTCTACCTGCTGCTGGCGCTGGTCAGCGCCTGTTCGACCGTTGAGACACGTCGCCCTACCGAGTCAGCACCTGCCCCTGCCCCATTGCCTCAGGTCACCGGATCAGCGCCGCAGATTGATAACTGCTCGGTGGGCTGCCCTACCGGCGGCAGCGACGTCACGCTGGTCAGGACGGCCTACACGCTGAACAACGATGCGCAGACCAAGTTTGCCAAGTGGGTGGCGTATCGAGTGACCAAGGACACGCCCTACCCCAACCGCCCTCGCAACTGGAAAACCGATCCGGACATTCCTGCTGGCGAGACCCTGGATGATGCCGACTACAAGCTGGCGCATGAAACGCTGAAGACTGACCGCGGCCACCAGGCCAACCTGGCCTCCATGGCGGGCGTCAGTGACTGGCAGACGCTGAACTACCTGTCCAACATCACGCCGCAAAAGAGCGACCTCAATCAGGGCGCCTGGGCACGGTTGGAAGACAAGGAGCGAGGGCTGGTTCAACGGCCTGGGGTTGATTCGGTGTACGTGCTTACAGGTACTCTATACGAGCGATACATCGGCACCCTTCCCAACACCACCAAACAGCACACCATTCCCAGCAGTTACTGGAAGATCATATTCACCAACAACACGCCCACCGAAGCGACCTTTGCCGCCTTCATCATGGATCAGGACACCCCGCGTGCTGCCAATTTCTGCAACTACCAGGTCACCGTAGAGGAGATTGAGCAGCGGTCCGGCCTGAAGGTCTGGACGACGTTGTCGGCGGCTGAGCAGGCGGCGCTCAAGCCGGTTCGCGGGCAACTGACAAAGGATATTGGCTGCTGACAAAGAGGTTGCTGCAAGATTTAGCAATAGAAAAGAGCACATTTTTTCGGTGAAAACGACCATTCAGATTAGCGTCAATGCGTTGGAGTTTGAGCATGTCAACGAAGAAGCCGCCACACCCTATGAAAGCAAGTGAATTAGAACGGTTTGAGTGTAACTTAGCCAATTGGTTAAAGCTGGATTCTGTAGACGCCACGTATCACCGTTTTCAAGGAATGCTGGAAGGTCAAATCGTGACCTTGCAAAGTTGTGGAGTGATTTCCCCTCAGGCCGCAGTGAGATTGCACGCTCGGATGAGCGAGGCAATGCGAGAAAAATCTACCACCAATGCAAGCAGAGAGACTGAAAAACCTGAAAACCGACAAGGCTCCGCTCTATAGATGCTTCCACAATGATCAAGCCACTTAAAATATTCCGATTTAAGTGATGTACAACGCAGCTCCGCTGTCTAATCAAATCAAAAAATTGAGTATCCAATGAGACGTTGTATTTACTGCCTACTAGAAAAAGACGAATCGGATTTCACGCTAGAACATGTCATACCAAAATTCCTTGGTGGCGCGTATGCACCAGACGCCCTAAAAACGCACGATGCATGCGATAAATGCAACAACAACCTCGGGCTTTTCGTTGACGCTTCCTTCGAGAAAAACTGGTTAGTACACAATCACCTAAAAATGGCGGCCTTAGCTTTTTACGACCCAAGACAGCCAATCGGAATCCCATTAATCTGCATGGGAAATAGCGACCTAGCTCCGCCAAAAACTCCCAAAGATCATATTTGCGAATCTTGGCTTGGATCACTTGGT
>NZ_AQOH01000307.1 GCF_000364705.1 Pseudomonas fuscovaginae SE-1
AGACTTTCATCGTTCCATATTTTGGCATCGCACGAAAAACAAGGTAGAAAACAAAGGTGCAGGTGATAAATCATCGCTCAATCTGCCCTTTACATTGATGCAGTTCTATGACCTTAAACGCAGCATCAAGACCAAAGCACAATTCATTTCTGCGGTGTGGCGATACTTTGACGTCGCGATAGCGAGCGGTAATGAGTTATTGCCAGATGGTCGAACATTGGTCAGTGGCCCCTATAAGAATCCAATCCATCCAGGTTTGGATTCTCCCGGCAGTGGCCCAGCGGGTAAAAGTGACAAGATCCCCTTGCCCATTGGTTCCATGATGATGGTCGAGGCTTATATGTTGGCATTGGATGCAGTTGGGGTAGAACTTCAAAATAAGTGCCTTGAAGGCTTGTTGAGCTTCGAAGATTCTCTCGCCCTGAAAGATAGCGTCTGGATTGATCTTGAAAAATACGGGATCTCGTACTCCATCAAGATCTGGAACCCTGATAATATCTCGGAAATCCTAGAGGTGCCTCTCAAAAAAATCATCAATGCTTACTCCTGGAAAAGTGAAAAATACAAATCCAGTGACCATGAAATCTACGTACCA
>NZ_AQOH01000308.1 GCF_000364705.1 Pseudomonas fuscovaginae SE-1
TTGACAAATATTTCGATAACTCTTTGAGGGACAGCTTGAGCAGCTGCATGCTCTATGTTAACACGGACAAAAGCGGTAATAGCCGGCCCGTGACCCTTCCTTATAAGGTCATGGACGTTCTGTTGAAAGAGCGCCATTTCCAGAAAAAAAATTACGGTAAAAAGTACACGGGCGTCTACTACGAAAACGATGCCAATAACGCCAAAAAATACGGCCAGATCCACCCCCTTTTTCGGAGTCCGTGGCACGATGACGGCGCACCGTTTTCCAACACCTCCTACGGCGTCAAGTGGACGCTAATTCTTCGGGGATTTCAGGACATATACAACAATTTTGTAGCTCCTGAAAATCGCCATGACTTTGTAGAGCAGGCAGCGAATGGGGACTGGTCGGCAGTACATACTCCACACGCATTGCGTGCGACCTGGATTACTCACCGTCGTATTTATGCCTTCCTTGATTACTCCATCATCGGTGGGCAAGTCGGCCATGCCCAGATGTACACGACCGCTCATTATGTAGTGCCGACGCGGCAAGAAGCCCTCGCCATGGTCGAATCCGCCAACAAAGCGGTGTCTGCGCAGGCATTTGCTGCTCTGACCGGCAGACCTCCCAGCCCGTCATCGCCTGAATCTGCGTTGGTCAAAGGCTGGCAAGAGCACCGCGAAGATACAGTGCGCGAACAGCACCTGATTTCAGTAATCCCAGGCATTCTGGACATTGAGGAGACGGGCCTAGATTTGATCGCTAGCACCAAAACTCAGCGCGTAAAGTTTCTGGACACCTGCATTTGTGCGCTAGACGGTGATTGCCCTAAGAAACTGATGAATTTCACAAGGAAAGCTCGCACGTGTGGTATCTGCCCTTATGCAATATTCGGCATCGACCACCTACCCGGTCTGAACGCGAAAATTCGCGACCTAGCCAACCGTACTGACCATCTTAAACCAAGGCTTCAGCAATTACACAAACATCAACCACAATCGCCCAACACCGAGATAGTCTACGAAGAACTTTCGCTGAGCTCGGTGGAACTGGCCGGGTACCGTCAAGTCGTACAGATCCTTGAGAAAAACTGGCGAGAAGAGAAGTTCCCGAAAGGATATATCACTCGTCATCGCGACCTTGCCAATGCTGTACGTCACAGCGTTGATATGGGCGATCCGAAACAGCGCGTTCTCTCAATGGTGTTAGACATGTCCCAGTTTCCTGCCTTTGCGTCAGAGCACTACCCGCTAATTCTTCAAGAGATGGCACGTAACCCCGAGTTATTGAAAATAGTCAACCAACCAGTCGACGAAAGGGAGCCCTACATTGGCCAAATTCTTTCAATTATGCAGGGCACTGGTCTTTCATTCAAAGATATTGCTGCGTACGGCCTGAGCTACCCGTCTGCTCTCTCGCCTCAAGACCAAGCTTCGATGGCGATGGTGCTCACTGAGATGGCCAAGCGAACTCGTGAGGCTGTGCCGAACTGACTATGACAAAAAATCCCACCAAAGCAGTGCGAGGAGTAGCGCCCGAAATAGTGAAGGCGCGACGCGGCGCCGCGCAACTCAATGCGACCCTTGCTCGGATCGATGCTGCCTTGGAGGTGCTTAAGAAGAATGGTGACATCTTCGAAAATATCAGCCAGTTAGCAAAGGCAGTAGCCCGCATTTGCGGCATAGATCGCAGCTTGCTGTTAAAACGCGGGAAAACATACAGGCAGTGTTTGGAACGCTATCCGGAATTGCTGGGTGATGGGAGCCCCCCTCCTACCCCTTACAACATCGAAATCGATCCAATGCATCCGGTCATGATCCGAAATGCGCAGCTGGAAGAGGAGAACGCCAAGCTTCGCAACATCGTAGATGACCTGTCGAAAATTACTGTCAGGGCTGCACCGTCTCACGGGGTTGCCGTCAAGGCCAGCGCACCTGAGTACCAACGCGAATATGAAGTGACCTGCCAGCTCGTAGACAGAATCATCAATCACAGGCCGGGCATTCAAATCACCGACGACACCCTGACCGACTTCGCAGATGTCAGCGGGATTCCGATGCCAGTTGCGGATTCCAAGCTCACCGCCCCCTACCTCAAATGGAAAAATACCCGTGCTTAAGTTGAATGATGGTTGTATCGGTGGCGCTGATGCTGAAGACGATGCTGGGGTTACTACTGGCACGGGGGTTGATGTCCAAGGAGGCACACCCCTTGAGGTATTGCGCGTCATGAAGCCGCAATTGGAGTCAGCCAGGAAGCTGCGCCTGGTGGTTTTGGAGGTCATTGAGTCAGGTAAAGGCGTGCCTATGCGAGCTGGCAAGATAAACCTCGCATGGCTTGCCGGAACGGTTGGTCTTACCCGGCAAGTGTTCTATCCAGGGCGCGGTGGGGAGGAGCTTTCTCAGATTGCTGATCTCTTGCTGGAGCACGTGCGATCCCAGCCCTCCACCAAGCCCCGCACGCAATACGACAAATCGCTGGCCAGTTTGCGGACGGAGATCCAGTTGCTCCGAACCAAGCTGCGGGACGCTGAGCGTGCCCTCCAGTGCGCGGCCTTCCGAGAGGAGATCATTAGATCAGGGAAGATCCTCACGTTCTGACCAGGCTCCTGTCGGGCCCCCCAGGGCGCCGATTAGTTTGCATCTTTGTGGCCCTTTTTTTCTTCTAACCTTTTCTAACCAGTGGTGCATAGCCAATGGCAAAGCATTATTTCGTCCGGAAATTCACGCTGACACTGAGCGGTGAACGGCAATTCCATCTCCTATCGCTGACCACTGGGAACACCTTCAAGGCGAAGCTTGACCCATCGCTGATATCGAAACCACTGTTCCCAGGAATGACCTATCTCGCGTCGGTTGTTAAGCGTGGAAGAGGATTGGTAATTGCCTCGGTTTCTGAGGTTTCCTCAGATGCCTCCAGCGCTGGTGTGGAATTCGATGAGTGCAAGGCGTTGGCAGGATTCGTTAGCACTCAAGGTGCGCTCCCCCTTTTCGCTGCGCCTTATGGTCTTGGGAACTTGTTGGTCGAAACTGGCTTGGCCGAGCGGCGCCGCGTCCGGCAACTGCTTGATCATGAGAGTCGGTTCATCTTGGGGAAGCATCTTGGCGATGCCCAGACGGCGCAGATGCAGTTTGCGTGGCAGGAATACCTGGCCTCCCAGAAGGCAGTGTCCGGAATCATGCGCCTAGGAATTTCTCAGACCGCTGCTGAGCGGATGGTGACATGCCTGCAGGTAGACGCTGACGCCATCCTGGCCAACCCCCTCATAGCATTGCCGTTTCTTGAGGCCGATGTTACTTCAGCGGTGCTTTCCGGCTCTGAGTTGAATCCGGGATTGAGGCATGCTCTGGCGCTGCTGCAGTACCTGGAAGCACAGTCCCAGGCGGGCAATACCGTCGTGGAGGTCGGGTCTATTTGTGCAGGTAGTGATGTTGACGATTGCGAGGCTGTGAGGTGTTTCGGGGTAGGTGGTGGGTTGGATGATGTGCTTGAGGCATCGCGCGAGTGTGAGCGGCATGGCTGGGTTGTGGTGACGGAGGGGCTGATTCAGCTTCGAAGCAACTACTGCTTGCAGAGCGCTGTGCGAGACCAACTGACTAGGATCTGCGGCCCGTTCCACCCAGTGTACAGCGAGCGCGAGATTGAACACGCTTTCAGCCGGTTGAGCGCATTCACTCCCGATCTTTTCGCCCACGACATGTTCGACGAAGTTTCCTTGGCTCTGAACTCGCGGGTGGTAATGGTGCGATATGACGAAGCTAGTGCCGCTATTGAATTCACCCAGCAGTACCGCGCTGTCTATGAGCTCCTGACGAATACTGTTCCAACATCAGTCACAGCCGCCAAAGCCAGGTGTGCAGCGTATGAGGATGAATTGGGTGTCGCCCATGTCCCGTTTTACGAGATCATCGACGGCGTTCACGAACAGGCGATCATTGTCCAGCAGTTTAATCAGTTGCCCTTGTTCGAGATTTTTCAGTTGCTGGCTGGACTAGAAAACGTCGTAAACCTGGTTCTGCTGGTTGATGCCACCCTGCCGTCTAATGCCGCTGTTGAGCAGATGGCTCGCTACTTCACAACGGTAGATGTCCGTGTGCGTCAGCAGGGTGCTTTGCCCATCCAGCAATGCTTTCGAGAGCTCTCTATTATTGAGGCGCGGATTGATGCAGAGGATGTTCAGCGTATTGCAGTGGTGTGTGATTGCCCCGCGATCTCGCTGCTGCTCAACAGGCGGTACAGCTCGATTCCAGCAGAAACCAAGGTGCCCAAGAAGGGAGACTTGATTCGGCTGTCTCCACGTGGCCTGCGGCGCCAGGATGACGCCTTGATTCGCGTAGTGAGCGTTAAGCCGGGCGAGCTCTTTGTTCTGCAATCGCAGATGTATCGGACGATCATAGCTGACGAGTTTGCAGGGTATTCGTGGGCTGCAGGCTTTGCGTTGAGTCCGAACGAGGCGGCTGGGGTCGCGCTACCTCCGGTGCTGGTGTTCACCTCTGCTCAAGCCGGTTCTGATGAATTCAGCTCTGGGGTGTGGGGCTCCGGCGACCATGGCTCTGGTGGGGAAATGAAGGGGATGGCCTTAGTCAGAAACCTGCAGGCGCAGGGGGTTCGCGTGATTGAACACTGCGTGTATGAGATCGAGGGGTTTCCGAGGGTTGCGGGCGTTGGGACTTTGCAGCGGATTGTGCCGTTGGTTGAATGATGATTGTCGGGCAGCCTGTCTTCGAAGAACAGACCAAGGCGCGACTAAGCTCGTTTATCGTATCCACAGGGCTCAGACCGACTCAGAAAAACAATAGGCCAAACATTGAGTTATGTTTGAGCTCAGCTAACCTTGATCGCATTAGGCCACTTCTCGGGTGATGGATGCGCGTTGAGCAGTTGACTGTGAAAAATTTCAGGGGCATCAAGCATCTCGAATGGAAGCTGATGGGACAGTCCATTTGTTGCCTGATCGGTGTGGGTGATAGCGCGAAAACTACCGTGCTGGACGCGGTGGAGGCTGCGTTATCGCCAAGGTGGATGACTTTCAACGAGGCCGACTTCCACCACGCGAACACCGCTCATGAGATCGAGGTGGAAGTCACGATCGGCGAACTGTCTCGCACCTTGCTCTCTGATGGTCGCTTCGGCCTGTATCTTCGAGGTCTATCCCATACTGGCGAGCTCAACGATGAACCTGATGACGGGGATACCCCAGTCCTGACAGTCAGGCTTTCAGTCGACGCGACTATGGAGCCCGTGTGGTCTCTGGTATGTGATCGCTATCCAGTTCCCAGAATACTTTCGAACAGGGACAGGGCAATGTTCTGCCTTGTCCGATTAGCCGGTGACGAGGCAAGGCACCTGACTTGGGCACAAGGCTCCGTTCTGTCCAAGATGACAGAGGCCAACGAAGAAACCGCGCAGATGCTGGCTCATGCTTATCGTACTGCTCGCCAGAGTGCCGACCTTGGCTCGATTCCAGAATTAGCCAAAGCTGCGGCCTCTGCGGAAACAGCTGCCCGCTCACTCGGCGCCTACATCAACCAGACTTATGGCCCCGATCTTGAGCTTGGACGAGGTGGATTCAACTCCAGCTCAATCGCGTTGCACGACGGCTCCGTACCATTGCGGCTAGCAGGCCTCGGAACCAGGCGCCTGGCGACATTGGCTGTCCAACGTTCAGCCATCAACGAGGGAGCTATTGTTCTCGTTGATGAACTTGAGCAAGGCCTTGAGCCACATCGCGTCCTTGGAGCGATGGCACAGCTGAAAAAATGGCAACACGAGGCAGAGAAGGCGCATCTAGCTAAAGGTCAAATTCTTATGACCACCCACTCCGATGTCGTCTTGGCTGAGCTGCCCCCACCATCTCTGTTCATTGTCTCACGCTCCCCCGAGGCGGTCGCAGACATCAAGCATGCCTTGGCAAGCGGAGATGTTTCCAGAGTTTTGAAGGGTGCTCCACGCGCTCTGTTTGCACGAAGGATTTTGCTCTGTGAAGGAGCAACAGAACTGGGGATGATGCTTGGGTTGAGGGAGCACTATCCCGACAGACACGACGGCGTTCCAATCGAGCAACTCGGCGCGGCCATTATTGATGGAGGGGGATCAGCCGGCCCGCCCTTGGCACTCGCGCTCCGGGCGCTCGGGTATGAAGTGGGTTTGTTCAGAGATTCAGATCGAAGACTGGACGCCCACTTTGCTGCCAAATTACAAGCTCAAGGGGTGCGTGTCATCGAGTACGGTGGGGGTCTGAACACGGAGCGAGCTGTATTCCAATCAGCGACTGATACCCAAATTGACGGCCTGCTCGACTTGGTGGCTGGCTTCATCAGCGAGCCTACATTAGTAGATCACTTAGAAAAGGCCTTCGAAGGCCTCCACGTCCACTCCAGTTTTTGTGATTGGGATCTGGTTGGTGTCTGTCCAAACCTTCGGCTACGCCTAAGCGATCTAGCCGCCGAAAAAAGCTGGTTCAAAAATGCTGAACGCGGTCGCGCTATATCCGCTCTCGTGATGCAAATTACGGACAACACACATATTTCACCCATAGGCATATGCCTCCGCAGCGTAGAGAGCTGGCTTTATGGTGACACCTGAGTCCATTCTCACGCTCAGCCGTCGGGCCGTCGTGGCTCCAGCAGGCCATGGGAAAACGGAGCTGATCGCCAAGGCGGCTGCCCTAGGGCGCCGAACCTTGGTACTGACCCACACGCATGCAGGCGTACATGCAATCCGGGCTCGCCTTCAGCGAATGCACGTGCCTAGCGACAAGGTTGTCGTAGACACAATCGCGTCATGGGCTCGTCAGTACGTCCAGGCGTTCCCCGGTCGTTCAGGAAGACCTGCACTGCATCCCAACAAGCCAAATTGGGATGACGTGTACCTTGGTGCGGCTTCGATCCTGCAAAGCCCTGTCGTCCAGGAGGTCATCAAGGCTTCCTACGACCGAGTTCTGATTGACGAATATCAAGATTGCGAGCAGTACCAGCATTTGATTGCCTGCTGGCTCTCCTGCATCGTTCCGACCGTAATTTTCGGCGATCCTATGCAGGGTATTTTTGAGTTTGTCGATACCAAAATCGGCTGGAACGACTCTGTCGCCACTTACTTCTCTCAGGCTTATGAACTTCAAACGCCCCACCGCTGGGCGTCAGCGAATATGGAACTGGGTATGTGGATTGCGGAAACTCGGCAGAAGCTGATGACGGGGATGCCTATCGATCTACGAGACGGGCCTATCAACTACATCCAGAGCAATAACGCATTTGATATGTCCCTGTTCTTTGATGAGTTCAACTCCAGAACCGGATCGACAGCAGCAATCAACTGCTGGAGAAACACCTGCAACGAGCTGGCTAAAAGCACACGAGGCGCCTTTCAATCAATTGAAGAAATAGCCGCCAAACGTTTGATGGATTTCGCAGAAGTCTGGGATGTATCGGCGAGCAACCCCCAGGCACGCGCCGATGGCTTGAGATCACTAATTGACGATGCGATAACTCGTACACCAGCCGGGCCTGAGCACCCATCCGATGCCATCCTCGATATCGAAATATATGCCGCGTGGGCAAAACTGTCGATTAATGGTTCAGCCGAAGGTGCATTAGAGGTATTGAAACTGGAGCGGAGTCACCCTCTGTCGAGAACATTTCGAGGGGAGCTTATAGGTGACACTAGGCGGGCATTGAGTGAAATGGCGGATGGCAGGTATCAGAGCCTTGCTGCTGCGTCGGAAGTAGTGAGGCAACGCCTAAGCAGGACAGGAAGAGCACCGGTAGCTAGGACAATTTCAACTCCGTTGCTGCTGAAAGGTTTGGAGTTCGACCACGTGCTGATTCCTGACGCGATGCACTATGTTAAGCAAAAAACGGCAGCAGCCAAAGCCTTCTACGTTGCGATTTCCAGGGCCAGGCACACCCTCACAATTTCTAGTAAAACTCCCATTTTAGAATTCGCTCTGCCGAATCTTTAGCGGATAAAACCACTGTCACAACTTATATACAGGAGAATCATATGGAAGAAACACTCTATGATGGTCGCGGTCGTCCAGTGGCTTACATTTCCGATGACAACGAGATGTCTATTTATCTTTGGTCAGGACATGCTGTGGCATATGTTGTTGATGAAAACCTCTACGGGTGGAACGGTCAACACATTGGCTGGTTCGTTGGTGGAGTACTTTACAACCGACAGGGGCAACGCGTGGGTTCAGTTGGAGCCCAATGTCCTTGCGTAACGTATGTTGAACCTGTGAAGTATGTCAAATTTGCTCAGTATGCCAAATATGCTCGCTACGCTGCTTACGCTCGATCAGCCCTAAGTAACAGTTACAGCCAGGAATCATTTGAAGATTTTCTTAAGAGCGGGGCTATTGGGCGAGTGTAGGGCAATCAGAATTACATCTCATGTCTGTGGGCTGAGTTCTGGAGCACCGTCACGAACGACTGCAGCCATCCACCCGCTAAGGCAAAGACGCTTTCGGTAGCGCACCAGGGATCGGTATGAGGGGCAGCCTGCTCGTCGAACGAAGCTCTTATCACCTGCTGATGGAGCCCAAACAGAGGTGGGGGGAACGGTGCACCTTGGTGCACCGTGGATATACAGGTGCCTGAGCCACATTTACGGGGTTTCATGGGCTGATCACACCTACACACATACACGCTTCGGGGCGGAAAAATCCAATAAAAGTTCGATTCCCTCTACCCGCTCCAGATCGCAACAGGTCCGACGTTGCCCGCAGTGACGACGAAGACATGAAGACCGGCCCCGGAGGCCGGTTTTTTATGCCTGAAACACGCCCGCCAGCCGGTCGAGGAATGCGCTCAGTGCACCCTCGCCCCCCGCTTCATCCCGTACATCGCCTCGTCCGCATGCTTGAACAACTGCTGCGCCTCCTCGCCGTTCTCCGGGTAAAGGGCAATACCGACACTGGGCATGATGCTCAGCTCGCACTCGTCCCAGACCATCGGTTCGTTGAGCAGGCGACGGATCTTGTCGGCGACCTGCGCCGCCGTGTCCCCCAGGTGCAACTGCTCCAGCAGGATGACGAACTCATCGCCGCCGATCCGCGCGACGGTGTCGGTTTCACGCACGCACTGCTGCAATCTGCGCGCGACTTCCTGTAACAGCAGGTCGCCGACCGCATGACCGAAGTTGTCGTTGACCAGCTTGAACTTGTCCAGGTCGACATACAGCAGCGCCAACCGCCCCTGTTCCCGACGGGCCCTGCCCAAAGCGGCCTTGAGGCGCTCCTGCAGGAACCCGCGGTTGGGCAAATGGGTCAGTTGGTCGTAACGCGCCATGTACTGCAGGCGCGCATGCAACTGCTTGCGCTCGATGGCCGCGGCCACCTGGGCCGAAACGAACTGCAGCAGGTCCTGGTCGTGCCCGGTATAGCGTTCGCCACCCGAACTCTTGGCCAGCAGCGCGCCGATGATGCCGTTCTGCGAAGACAGCGGCACCCCCAGGCAGGGTGCCTCGGCTTCGTTGTGCAGCAGTGGCTGGCCGCTGCGCACGATCTGTGCACAGTGGCCGTCGACATTGCCGGGCGCACGCCGGTCATCCATATGATAGGGAAAACTCAACTGGTCCCGGGCACCGTCGTACAGCGCCACGCAGAAACCCTGCGCCGGCAGCCATTCACCGACGATCTGGTGCACCCGCTGGAACAGCGCCAGCAGGTCTTCGGTCGCGTGAGCGGCCTCGGAAATCGCGTAGAGTGCAGCCTGCTTGGCTTCGGCCAGCTTGAGTGCGGTGATATCCCGGGCGACGGCGATGCGCAACTGATCGACCTCGGACCAGCGGGCCGACCACATGATATGGACCACCTGGCCGTCCTTGCGCACGTAGCGGTTCTCAAAATGCGGCTTGGGCTCACCGGCCATGATCTGCGCGGCGGCATTGCGGGTCCGCTCACGGTCGGCGGGCAGGACCAGCTCGATCATCGATGTACCGACCAGTTCTTCCGCGGTGTAGCCGAAAATCCGCTCGCAGGCCGCACTGACAAAAACGAAGCGTCCCTCGACATCGACGGCGCAGACGGCATCGAGCAGCAGGTCGAAGAAGCTGGAGACGGATGTGACAGTTCTACTTTCCATCAGGAAGACATCGCTAGAAGAATTGAGCGTCAGCCTCTATCCCTTGGAAACCACAGCGTCCTGCCCCCGACTATCGATCAGGATAGCGTATGGCGCGCCCCCGCCAAGAAAACCGGGAGAATCAGTCCCGTTCCATCGCCGGTTGGCTGGAGTCTATCCCAAGGTCGCCCCGAGGCAATACCCTCGAATGCGGATGAATCAGCTCCGCCGGTCCAGTACGTTCGCCACCAGACGGTCAACCCACCCCCAGATCCGTTGCTTGACCCGACGCCACAGCGGCCGCTTCTTCCAGTCAGCGAGGCTGACCGGCTGGCTGAGTTCGAAGTCGGCGACGAAACTGGCCGTCACCGCTGCGGTCAAGGCCGGGTCAAGAGCCTCGAGATTGGCTTCCAGGTTGAACCGCAGGTTCCAGTGATCAAAATTGCAGGAACCGATGCTCACCCAGTCGTCGACCATTACCATCTTCAGGTGCAGGAAGCAGGGCTGGTACTCGAAGATCCGTACCCCTGCCCGGAGCAGGCGTGGATAGTAGCGATGACCGGCATAACGCACCGAGGGATGATCGGTACGCGGCCCCGTCAACAGCAACCGCACGTCCACCCCACGCTGGGCGGCCCGGCGCAGCGAGCGTCGAACCTTCCAGGTCGGCAGGAAGTATGGGGTCGCCAGCCAGATCCGCTGCTTGCCGCTGTTCAGTGCACGCACCAGCGATTGCAGGATATCGCGATGTTGCCGGGCGTCGGCATAGGCCACCCGGCCCAGGCCCTGCCCGGCAGGCGGCAACCTCGGCAGGCGCGGCAAGCCGAAATGGGCAACCGGCCTCCAGGCTGCGCGCTGTTCGTTGGCCAGCCATTGGCGATCGAACAACAACTGCCAGTCGAGGACCAGCGGCCCGCTGATCCGCACCATGACTTCGTGCCATTCGAAGCCGTCGTCACTGGGGGTCCAGAACTCATCGGTGACACCGGTACCGCCGACCACCGCCAGCGCACTGTCCACCAGCAGCAGTTTGCGGTGATCGCGATACAGGTTGCGCATCCCGCGGCGCCAGTGCAGGCGGTTGTAGAAGCGCAGTTCGACGCCGGCCTCGACCAGCCGTCGGCGCAGGCCGAGGGTGAAAGCGAGGCTGCCATAGTCATCGAACAGGCAGCGCACCCGTACCCCGCGCTCGGCGGCCTGGACCAGCGCCTGGACCATGGCCTCGGCGCACTCGCCGGCCTCGACCAGATAGAGTTCCAGCTCGACCCGGGACTCGGCCCTGGCGATCGCCACCAGCATGCGCGGAAAAAACGCCGGCCCGTCGATCAACAGCTCGAAGGCATTGTCGCTGCGCCAGGGAAAGACCGCGCCGGACATGTTCAGCGCGCCGAAAAAATCAGCACCGCACCCACCGGCACCGAGAGGCTGATGGCCGACAGGCCGGCGAGCTTGCGCAGTTCCGCCAGCCCGGGCAGCAGGCCGAAGTCCTCGGCATGCACCACCAGCGGCTCCAGGGTCACGACCTGGAAGCGCCGGTCATCGAGGCGCGTCGCCAGCAGTTCGGCGTTGTAGCTGTGCTCCTTGCCATGCAGGCGCACCACCAGCGGCAGACGCAACTCCAACTGAGCACCGGGAGCCAGGTCGTTGATCGGCTGGACGTTGATCTGCGCGGTAACCTGCGCCTCGGGATACTGCCGGATATCGAACAGCTCGCGCCGCAGACGCTCATCGCGCAGGGGAATACCGGTGCTCACCGACTCCAGTTCGACATCGAGGGTGGCCACACCCTGGCGATCGACCTTGCCGTGCAGGGTCAGGAAACGGTGGACTTCAGAGATGTCGGCATTCCTGGTACTGACGAACGAGAGGCGCGAGGACTCGTTGTCCAGGTACCAGTTGGCCTGGGCCGGCAAGGCCAGCGCCCCAAGCAGGGCCAGAAAAAGGCGGGACCGATGCATGCAAGCTCCTGATTGAACGTAGGCGCCACCTTACCCGGCCACGCTGGCGCGAGCAAACGTCACTCAGGGTTGCAACCGGCAGCCTTCGCGTTCGCCCAGCCAGACTGCCGTGGCCTGCCGTCCAAGCCCCTCGACACTGACCCGGCGCTGACGCGGATCATCGAGCAGGCGGCTGATCGGCAGCGACTGCTTCACATAACCCTCGCAGTAGTCGGCGGAATTGTTCATCACATAACGGCAGGAACAGTACTCCTTGGCGGTATAGGCACTGATGATCCGCGGAAAGGCGCGCAGGGCCACCCGCTCCTGCCAGATCCAGCCCAGCAGTGCCAGCAGCGACAGCGCCAGCAGGCTGAGGAACGGACGACGACGCACGAAACCGGCGATCTTCATGGCTGCGCGCTCGACCCGAAGGCCGCCATGGCCAGCCTGAGCAGTTCATTGTGTCGATAGCTGCCATCGCGGTCATCGCCATAACGCACGATCACCAGGCCGGCACTGGGAATGACATACAGTGCCTGCCCCCAGTGCCCGAGGGCGGCGAACGTGTCGGGAGGCGCATCCGGCCAGGGCTTGCGCGCGCCATCGAGCGCGCGGTTGAGCCACCACTGGCCACCGCCCACCGCCTCATCCTGCCCGGCTTCGTAGCCGGAAAACGCCCGCCGGTTGAACTCGACCCAGGCTGTAGGCAGCAACTGCCGGTCCTGCCAGCGCCCGTCGCGCTCCATCAGCAGGCCGATGCGGGCCAGGTCGCGGGCCGTCAGGTAGGCATAGGATGAAGCGACGAAGGTACCGCTGCCGTCGCGCTCCCAGACCGCCCCCCGGATGCCCAGCGGGTCGAACAGCGCGGTCCAGGGATAGTCCGGGTAGCGCTGGGCCCCGACGATCCCGCGCAGGGCCGCCGCCAGGACATTGCTGTCGCCACTGGAATAACGGAAGGAACGACCCGGCACCGCGTATTCACCCTGCCGGGCGGTATAGCCGGCCATGTCGGCATGACCGCGGGTGTACAACATCGCCACGACCGAGGAGTTCAGCGGGGCATACTCATAGTCCTCCTGCCAATCGATGCCGGACGACCAGTTCAACAGATGCTCCAGGGTGACCTTGGGGTGTGCCTGGAACGCGGGGTAGAAGCGCGCCACCGGATCGTGCAACTGGAACAGGCCTTCACCATAGGCAACACCCAGGACCGTGGCCATGATGCTCTTGCTGATCGACCAGGTCAGGTGCGGCGTATCGACACGAGTCGGCCCGGCATAACGCTCGTAGATGATCTGCCCCTGCCGGATCACCAGCAGGGCATCGGTGCGCACGCCTTTGCCGGTACGGTCATCCCGTGCCGGGAAGGCATAGGCCTGCAGCGCCTCGACAGCAGGGCCCTCGACCTGCGGACCTTGCGGCCACTGGGCACCCGGCCAACTCTCGGCGCGGGCGATGGCGGTGACAAGCAGCAGGCAAACCGCAAGAAAGATCGAACCCCTGGACATTGGGCGAGCTCGGAAAAATAGCTTTTGAAGCAGTCTAGCGAAGCTTCATGACAGTTCTGCTCACTCGCGCGCGAGCGCCTTCGCCAGACGCCTGGCGCGGGCACCAGCAGCGATGTCCAGCACACCGCGATCGCGCCGCCACATGTCCCGCCAGGTCGCCGGCCCCGCCGCGAAGGCCTCATCCAGTTCACTCCTGAGCCCGTCGAACTGGGCGAACAGCCCACCGAGCACGATATGCCCCGCCATTGCAGCGGGGTTCTGCCGGCTGGCTTCGGACAACCCGGCCAACAGACCGAGCAGGCGCAGTTGCAAGGCTTGCGGCCAATCGCTGTGCTGGCCGACGCCCAGCAGCCAGGCGGTCAGCGCACTGAGAACATAGATATCCTCCAGAGTACGGAACGGCTTGACGTAGGCATCCCAGCCATCGCCGGCCAGCCGCTCGCAGGCCGCCTGGTCGAAATGTACCCGGCCGTGACGGATATCCGGCATCAGCGGCAGAGGGGGCAGGCTTTCCAGGCGGATACCGGGTTCGCCGGGATAAACGATCACCAGGCTAAGGCGCGGCGGCTCGCCCGCTTCTTCACTGCGCGCGGCCACCAGCAGCCAGTCGGCGGCATGGCCGGCGGTGACGAAATCCTTGCGACCGCACAGTCGCAAGCCATCGAGGCGCGTCTGCATGTCGGCCGGGCGCAGGCTGTTCTGCTCGGTGGCGCACAACGCGCCGAGACTGGCCGGCGCGCTGGGCCAGAGCATGCGCAATGCGGCCTGGTATCCCACCAGGAACGCCAGGCCCGGCGTGGCCATGACGTGACCGCCACGCACCGCCAGTTCGAAGGGCGTCACCGTACCCAGGGTGTCGAGCAACTGCGCATAGCCTTCCGCCAGGTCGGACGGTACGGGCTGGCGTTGCGGCGGATCGAGCAGAAAGGACCAAGGCATGGCGGGCTCCTGGGGGCTGTCATATAAGCATCACCAAAGCTTCATGGCGATGACACCGGGGCTACATAGCCTGACTTTGCACAACAAAGTCGACTGGCCGCAACCCTGGCCGGCAACCGGAGACGCGTCATGACTCAGATCGCCCGCATCAGCGACACCGGCAATGAACGCCGCCTGCAAGCCGAACGCCTGTTGGGCGCCGCGGCCTTGCAAGAAGCCCAGGCCTTGCGCTTCAACGTTTTCAGCGGCGAATTCAATGCCAGGCTGAAAGGCGCCGAGCTCGGCCTGGACATGGATGATTATGATGTGCACTGCAGCCACATTGGCGTGCGCGACCTGAACAGCGGCCGCCTGGTGGCGACCACCCGGCTGCTCGACCACAAGGCCGCCAGCACCCTGGGGCGTTTCTACAGTGAAGAGGAATTCAGCCTGCATGGCCTCGGCCACCTGCAAGGCCCGATCCTGGAAATCGGCCGCACCTGCGTCGACCCGGCCTACCGTAACGGCGGCACCATCGCCGTGCTCTGGGGCGAACTGGCCGAAGTGCTCAACGAAGGCGGCTACAGCTACCTGATGGGTTGCGCCAGCATCCCGATGCAGGATGGCGGCGTCCAGGCCCAGGCGATCATGCAGCGCCTGCGCGAACGCTACCTGAGCACCGAGCACCTGCGTGCCGAACCGAAGAAGCCGCTGCCGAGCCTGGACATCCCCGGCAACGTCATCGCCGAAATGCCACCGCTGCTCAAGGCCTACATGCGCCTGGGCGCGAAGATCTGTGGCGAACCGTGCTGGGACGAAGACTTCCAGGTCGCCGACGTGTTCATCCTGCTCAAGCGCGACGAGCTGTGCCCGCGTTACGCCCGGCACTTCAAGGCGGCCGTGTAATGAGTCGGCCGCGGGTGTATGGGCGGATCGCCCGGGTACTGCTGGTGGTGGCGCTCGGCTTGGGCATGGCCAGCGTGTTCGGTGTCTTCGAACGCCTGGGGATCGCCCATTCGATGGCACGCCGCCAGAGCTGGTCGCGGTTTTTCATGGCCCGCCTGAGCAATGCCCTGCCCTTTCGCGTGACGGTGCGCGGCAAGCTGCCGACGCAACCGATGCTGTGGATCAGCAACCACGTGTCCTGGACCGATATCGCCCTGCTCGGCGCGCTGACACCGCTGTCCTTCCTGTCCAAGGCCGAAGTCCGTACCTGGCCGGTGGCGGGTTGGCTGGCGGCAAAGGCCGGCAGCCTGTTCATCCGCCGTGGCTCGGGCGACAGCCAGTTGGTGCGCAAGCAGATGACCCGGCACCTGGAACAGGCCTACCCATTACTGATGTTCCCGGAAGGCACCACCACCGATGGTCGTTCCTTGCGCACCTTTCATGGTCGTCTGCTGTCGGCGGCCATCGATGCGGACGTGGCGCTGCAACCGGTGGCGATCCGTTACACCCGGGATGGGCAGGCGGACACGCTGGCACCGTTCATTGGCGACGATGACCTGCTGTCACACCTGATGCGCCTGTTCTCCAACGACCAGGGCGATGTCGAAATCCAGCTGCTGCAGCCGATCCCGTGCAATGGCCAGGAACGTGCGGCCCTGGCGTTCCAGGCCCAGCAGGCGGTACAGATGGCGCTGTTCGGCGAGGCAGCCGAAGTGAAGCGTCCGGCGCCACGCCCCGTGGCCACCGGCGAGGCGGAAGCCGCCTGACTGTTTGACGCCGTCGAAGACGTTTTCGCTGGCGTGACACCCGCCGTCCCGAGAACGCTGATCAACCTGTAGGAGCCGGCGGTGCGGCGATCCGCCTGCGCCTACAGGATCGTGTCGATCCGACGCTCCCGCGCAAAGACCTGCAACTGCGGATAGAACAGTCGGAAATCCTCGCTCAACGGCTCGTACAACGACTCCAGCTCCCCCATGGCATGGGCCATTTCCTCCGGTCGCGACAGGCGCCGGGCAATCCCCAGGAACGCCCGCTCCAGCGATTCGAAGCGCCGGTAGGAACCCAGCCAATCACCCGCCGCCATGTGTGGCGCGACCTCTGCCAGGCGTTCGGGCAGGTTGGGCTCATCCGCCAGCACGCGGTAGACCCCGGCAGTAAAACTGTCCAGCGGCCCCTCGGCATACAGGGCCCAGTCCCGTGCCAGGCAGTGGTCGAAGAAGATGTCCAGGACGATACCGGCAAACCGCCGGCGGGTCCGTTCGAAGCGCGATAGCGCCTGGCCCACCAGCGGATGGCTGTCGGTGAACACATCGATCTGGCGATGCAACTGGATAGCCGCCTCGATCGAAGGCGTGAATTGCCCTTCCACCCGACCTTTGACGAAGTCGCCATAGAGGCTGCCGAGCAGTTGTTCCGGGTGGTGCCCACCCAGGTGAAGATGCGCGAGATAGTTCATGCCCGCCAGCTTAACACCTTGCGACCCCATATCGTTACAACCCGATATAGCGATTTATTCGGTATCCAGAGCAAAATCATATTTGTATATCGCGAAATACCGATTTATATTTCGTTCCATCGCGATATATCGTTTTATCACCCCTGAGACACCGCCATGACCATCGACCTCGACGAAATAATAAAAGCGCTGGCACACCCAGTACGCCGAGACATCCTCCACTGGCTGAAAGATCCGAAAGCCCAGTTCCCCGACCAGTTGCACAACCACGAGTACGGCATCTGTGCCGGACAGATCGACCAGCGCTGCGGCCTGTCGCAGTCGACCGTGTCGGCACACCTGGCGACGCTGCAACGGGCCGGCCTGATCAGCAGCCAGAAGGCCGGCCAGTGGCACTTCTTCAAACGCAACGAGGAAACCATCCAGGAATTCCTCCGCATCATGAGCCAAGAGCTCTAACAGGATCGCAGACAATGCCCCTCTCGCTACTCATCCTCGCCCTGAGCGCCTTTGCCATCGGCACCACCGAGTTCGTCATCATGGGCCTGCTGCCCGATGTGGCGACCGACCTCGGCGTGTCGATCCCCGGCGCCGGCTGGCTGGTGACCGGCTACGCCCTGGGCGTGGCGATCGGCGCGCCGTTCATGGCCATGGCCACCTCGCGCCTGCCACGCAAGGCGGCCCTGGTGGTGCTGATGGGCATCTTTATCATCGGCAACCTGCTCTGCGCCGTCGCCAGCGGCTACAACGTGCTGATGCTGGCGCGGATCATCACCGCCCTGTGCCATGGCGCCTTCTTCGGCATCGGCTCGGTCGTCGCGGCCAACCTGGTGGCGCCGGACAAGCGCGCCTCGGCCGTGGCCCTGATGTTCACCGGCCTGACCCTGGCCAACGTCCTTGGCGTCCCGCTGGGCACCGCCCTCGGCCAGCAGGCCGGCTGGCGCTCGACCTTCTGGGCGGTGACCGCCATCGGCGTAGTCGCGCTGATCGGCCTGATCCGCTTCCTGCCGGTGAAGCACGACGAGGAAAAACTCGACATGCGCGCCGAACTCGGCGCACTCAAGGGCGCCGGCCTTTGGCTGTCGCTGAGCATGACCGCGCTGTTCTCCGCCGCCGTGTTCGCCCTGTTCACCTACATCGCGCCGCTGCTCGGCGAAGTCACCGGCGTTTCGCCACGGGGCGTGACTTGGACCCTGGTGCTGATGGGCCTGGGCCTGACCGTCGGCAACATCCTCGGCGGCAAGCTGGCGGACCGCAACCTCGCCGTGACGCTGATCGGCGTGTTCATCGCCATGGCCGTGCTGGCGACCGTGCTGACCTGGAGCAGCGTGCTGCTCATCCCCGCCGAGATCACCCTGTTCCTCTGGGCCACGGCCTGCTTCGCCGCCGTCCCGGCGCTGCAGATCAACGTGGTGACCTACGGCCAGGCCGCCCCCAACCTGGTCTCGACCCTGAATATCGGCGCCTTCAACGTCGGCAATGCCTTCGGCGCCTGGGTCGGCGGCGGCGTCATCGCCCATGGCCTGGGCCTCACCAGCGTGCCCCTGGCCGCCGGCGCACTGGCGGTGCTCGCACTGCTGGTGACCCTGATCACCTTTCGCCAGAACGGCACCGCCGAGCTGGCCCCCGCCAGCCACTAATCATCAAGAGGGTTGTACACATGGCAACTATTTTCGATCCGATCAAACTGGGCGATCTCGAACTGCCGAACCGCATCATCATGGCGCCGCTGACCCGCTGCCGGGCCGATGAGGGCCGTGTGCCGAACGCGCTGATGGCCGAGTACTACGTACAACGCGCCTCTGCCGGGCTGATCCTCAGCGAGGCGACTTCGGTCACGCCGATGGGCGTCGGCTACCCCGATACCCCCGGCATCTGGTCCAACGACCAGGTCCGTGGCTGGACCAACGTGACCAAGGCCGTGCATGGCGCCGGTGGCCGGATCTTCCTGCAACTGTGGCACGTCGGGCGGATTTCCCACCCTTCGTACCTGAACGGCGAACTGCCGGTCGCGCCGAGCGCCATCCAGCCCAAGGGCCATGTGAGCCTGGTCCGCCCGCAAGCGGACTACCCGACCCCGCGAGCCCTGGAAACCGCCGAGATCGCCGACATCGTCGAGGCCTACCGCGTCGGCGCGGAGAACGCCAAGGCCGCGGGTTTCGATGGCGTGGAAGTCCATGCCGCCAACGGCTACCTGCTCGACCAGTTCCTGCAGAGCAGCACCAACCAGCGCACCGACCACTACGGCGGCTCCCTGGAAAACCGTGCCCGCCTGCTGCTGGAAGTGACCGATGCCGTAGTGGAAGTCTGGGGCGCCGGCCGTGTCGGCGTGCACCTGGCGCCACGGGCCGACGCCCACGACATGGGCGACGCCAACCTGGCGGAAACCTTCACCTATGTCGCCCGGGAACTGGGCAAGCGCGGCATCGCCTTCATCTGCTCGCGGGAGAAGGAAGCCGACGACAGCCTCGGCCCGCAACTGAAAGCGGCGTTCGGTGGCCCCTACATCGCCAACGAACGCTTCACCAAGGACAGCGCCAACGCCTGGCTGGCCGAGGGCAAGGCCGACGCGGTGGCCTTCGGCATCCCGTTCATCGCCAACCCGGACCTGCCGGCCCGCCTGAAGGCCGACGCCGAGCTGAATGCGCCGCATCCTGAAACCTTCTACGGCAAGGGCCCGGTCGGCTACATCGACTACCCGACCCTGTAAACGCAGAAACTTCAGCAGTACGTGCAGGCCCCGGTTCGAAAGAGTCGGGGCCTTTTCGTTGTAGCCGAATACCCCGACCTGAACATGGGAAAACACTCACAAAATAGCGAGTGGTTTACTCCAAGCATTTTTTGCATTGATCCCCATACTTGTCTGGCGCGCCCCAGGCACGGGACAGCGCGTGACGTCATGGACTGGCGCCACCATCCGGCCCCCACTAAAAGGACTTAACATGTACCTCAGCCAATTCCTGGGCGTAGCCCTATCCTGCGCAGCCCTCTGCGGCCTGCTCTCATTCGCCGCCTACGCCTCGGCCCCTCAAGCCCTCGCCACCCTCACCGTGGAGATCAGCAACGAATCGCCGCAACCGCTCGAACTGCTGGGAACCGGCCTGGACCTGCAGGGCGCCCCGGTCTCGAGCTTTTCGATTGCCAGCGGCGAGCGTCGGGAGCTGCACCTGGAGGGACAACGGGCCTGGTTCATTTACGGCTCGGGACCGCGCAAATGCCGGTTCGTCGCCCAGCATTCGCTGAAACAGCGCTTCACCGACTCGGAACACACCAGCTACCTGCCGATCTGGTCCCGCCAGGCCGAATCGATCGGCGAACGCACGGCCTCCTGCAAGGCGCGCCTGAGCAAGACCCTCAAGGCACCGCCCTACAGCTATAGCGTGAAATTCAGCATGGGCTGAGCCCCTTCGTCGGACCTGTCAGCGTCACTCAAAACGCTGTCAGCAATGGAAAAATCCTACACAACAAACGGAATCCATTCCTATTTAGTCTCCCTTCCAGCGGCCGATTCTTGAAGCATCTGCGCGATGCAGTGATCGGCCCGACGGGAGGACCGCAGCATGGTACCCAAGCCTCAGCGGCAAGCTGAATGGCTGCCCTGGCAACATCAGCACCAACCGCACATCGACTCTGCCGAAACGGTCGGCATGTGGCTGGCTGGGCGGGGAGTGGCATGACCTTCCCCGAGCACTATGGCCCGCTACCGAAACAGGTGCTGGCCGAGGCCATCGACAACCTGCGGCTGGCGGGTCGACGAGCCGGGCTCAGCCTGCTGGGGCTGGCTATCGGTAGCGGTTCGGTCATCGCCTTGTTGAACATCGGCAGCAGCGCGGAAGCCGAAGCCCTGCGCTCGTTCCAGTCCATGGGCACCGACATGCTGGTGGTGAGGCTTGCGCCCGATCGTAGAAGCACTCTCCCCCCTCCCGTGACCCTCGATCCGGATGTCTTGCGCCATGTCATCCCACAGCTGATCGATATCGCGCCCGTCAGCCTGCATTCGATCCGCTTCAGGAAATCGGCGATCGAGGTCGACGCCGCCCTGCTCGGCACCTCCGGCGAGCTGGCGAACGCGCTCGGCCTGAAGCTGCGATGGGGGCGTTTCCTGACGGTATTCGACCGCCGGCAAACATTCGCCGTGGTCGGCGCGCAGGTTGCGCAGCAACTGTCGGTGCGAGGCCGACCGCTGCAACCGGGTGACCGGCTGCCCATCGAGGGCTACCTGTTCAACGTCATAGGTATCGCCGCTGAGCAACCCGGCAACCCGTTGCTCCCCGTGGACATCGACCACTCGATAATGGTCCCCATGGAGGGGCTGCGACGCCTGTTCCCGGAACCCAGGATCGACAGCCTGATCATCCGGATCGCCGCGCAAGCCGATCCGGAACTGACGGCACAGTCCCTGAAGCACCGCCTGCCAGCGCTGCTCCAAGGTCAGAAAGCCGAGGTGCGAATTCCACGGCAGTTGCTCGACGGCCTGAAACGCCAGGCCGCGACCTTCTCCCGCTTGCTGGCCGGCCTGGGCGGCATCGTCCTGCTGGTATCGGGCGTCGGCGTCATGAACGTGATGCTGATGAACCTGGCCGAGCGACGCCGGGAGATCGGCCTGCGCCTGGCGCTCGGCGCGCGCCCTCGGGACATCCGCAATGCCTTCCTCTGCGAGACGCTGTGCCTGTCGCTACCCGGCGTCCTCCTCGGGGCGCTGCTGGGCAGCCTCGCCGCGCTGCTCTTCAGCCATTTCGCCGGTTGGCCCCTACGCCTGAGCCTGACGCCCCTGCTGCTCGGTACCGGCAGTTCCCTGTTGACCGGTGTGTTCTTCGGCCTGCATCCGGCCCTCAAGGCCTCCCGCCTGCAACCCATGGAAGCACTACGGGAGACTGCCTATGAGTAACTAATACCGGCATCACATTTAAAACCTAAATACCTACTCATTTTTCAGGAACATCATCATGAAAAAGATACTTTCGCTCGCCCTGATTTTGGCCAGCACTCAAACTTTCGCAGCGGATGCCAGTATCACCAAGTCGAAAAGGCCACCCAGTCTCTATAGCTATGCAGATACGGCAACATCCAGACATAGCCTACTACTCGCCGACTTCACTCATCCGATCAACGTCCAGATGAAGCTTAGAGGAATTCGCTGGAGCACGACGTTCTATCCTGATGCACCAAACGAAGAGGTAAAAATTTGCTATATCGATTCGCCTTCCAACATAGAAGGTGAATGCCACCCCATTACTCCAAACTCAACAGGAACTACCAGTTCCTTCAATCAAAAACGTTTTGGACATGGGGTAAGCGTTCATATCGCCCACATTTCCAAAGATCTGAAAAAAACTGCTCATCCTGCAGGAGAAGACAGCGTCACCTTTGAATACAGCTACCAGTAGCTGCTCCGCCAGCAAAAAAGCTGGCGGGGTCTCTATGAGCCAACAAGGTCAACAAGATGAAAATCACTCAAACAGACAACTCATATAACTATACTTCTCAACCAACCAAAGCCCCGCAAAAGACACCCGAAAAAAATGCCATAACCACCGCACCTCCATCAGTTTCAATTAGCGGCTACGCATTATTGATCACTCACATATACAACGGGGAACCCAACCCATGCTTTGAAACAAAGTTCGACACAGACAAGAGTGACAAATACTACCTGACTCAAGCCGACCGGGATCTATTGGCACGTATTTACGAATTCGCCCAGGAACAGGGGGCCTCCCCAAAACATGTCACATCCCTGGCCTGGGACCTGGCAGATTATCGTAAATATCAAAACGGGAGGATGATGGGCAATCTGAACAGTGGCCACATGTACGATAATGACGGACATCGACTGAGCTACAGCTTCGTTGCAAAAGACGCTGCAACAGCTGACAGAGTTCTCAAGGGTGAAGCCATAAAGGGCAGCCTCCTGGATCAAGACTTCATACGTTACACGACGGACCCCGGCCTTGGGACTCACCACTTCTCCGATTTCGACTTTCTGGAAAAAGTCATCACCCGCTTTTCCAGCACAGGCGATCCGGATGTGAAACTGCCGCCCCAATTCCAGAACTACGAGCGCAAAAAAGGCTACATCGAGCATAAGTCCAAGGAAATTCTCAACCCAACGGTACTGGAACGCATGGCCAAAAAGCAGCAGGCCTCCACCGCCGAGAACAGCACCACACCCTCCACCGCACCCGACACAAAAACCACCGAAACCCTGAAAGACGTCTGGCACAGAGCCCTACTGCAGATGATGCGCAAGGGCGGCTGGCAATCGTCGCTGGCCACATTCCTCAGTGGCAATCGCAACCACTGACGGCCGCACCTGGGGTCAACCGCGCCTGCGCTGCCCCCAGGCCACCAGCAGTCCGCTCAGGCAGATCACGGCAATGCCGATCACCGCAAACACGTCCGGCATGTGGTCGAAGACCAGGTAGCCATACATGCCGGCGAAGAGAATCTGCCCATAGCTGAACGGCGCCAGCATCGCCGGTGGCGCATGCCGGAACGCCTGGGTCAGCAACAGGTGACCGAGCATGCCGCAGGTGCCCAGGCCGATCATGAACAACCCATGGACCAGGGTCGGCGCGCTCCAGAAGAACGGCAGCATCGCGGTCATGATCAGGCTGTTGAGGATGCCGGTGAGGAAGTTGCTGGTGGTCGGGCTGTCGATGCCGCTGAGCATGCGGGTCAGCAACTGGTAGAAACCGAAGCACAACGCCGAGCACAGTGGCAGCAGAATCGCCGGGGTGAACAGCGCGCTGCCCGGGCGAATGATGATGAGCACCCCGACGAAACCGGCGATGACCGCCGCCCACTGACCGCGGCTGACCCGTTCACCCAACAGCGGCACCGACAGGGCCGTCACCAGCAGCGGCGCGAGGAAGTTGACCGAAGTGGCTTCCGCCAGGGGGATATAGCGCAGGCCGGTAGTGAACAGCAGGCTGGTACCGATCAGGCACAACGCACGCAACAGTTGCAGGCCGGGACGCCTCGTGCGAACCACCGCCGAGAACCCGGCACGGGGCACGAACACCACCAGCATCAGCAGGGTGTGGACCACATAACGGGCCCACACCACCATCACGATCGGATAGAACCCCGACAGGTACTTGGACAACGCGTCGTGGCTGGCGAACAGCAGTACCGCTCCACAGATCAGCGCGATGCCCTTGAGCGGCTGCTCGGAGCCCTTGTGCAGCAGGTTGGGTACATTCATTCACAGGCTCGCAACAAATTCACTACAAAATACTTAGCACACTAACTACCAAGATGCAGCGCGGAGGTATATAAATGTTGCCCCCCTGTCGAGGCACGCGCCGTCAGGCCGATGTGATTGGCATAGGATACTGACACAACTAGACTCAATTACGCATGTTGACTCAATTGTGCAGGCTGGGGCTCAGGCGCAGCATGTCCAACCCCGTATCGACCCAGCGCTCGGCATCCTTGTTCAGATCGAAGCTGTCCGGCGCCAACAGCCATTGATAGAGGATGCCATCGACCCAGGCATGGAGGCTGATGGCCGCGCGGGCCGTATCGAGATGCTCGGGAAGCTGTCCTCGATTCACCGCATTGCGCAAGGCCAGTTCGATGTGGGCGTTGCAGTCCAGGCTGACGGCACGGCGCTGGCGGCGCAGGTCACACATTTCATCGGTGAACTCGCACTTATGAAACAGAATTTCATTAATGCGTCGGACCTTTGGGTCAAGAGCAATCTGCTGAAACAAATGGATCAGCAGTTGGCGCATGCAACCCAGCGGATCGGGTTCGTCCTGATCCTCGCTGGCCTTGGCCATTTCGTCCAGCGGCTCGCGCAGCGAATCGAGCATCGCCTGCACCAGGTCGGCCTTGTTGCTGAAATGCCAGTAGATGGCACCGCGCGTGACACCCGCCAGGGTCGCGATATCGGCCAGGGTGGTCCGCGCCACACCGCGCTCATAGAACGCCTTTTCGGCAGCTTCAAGGATCTGCCTACGGGTTTCCTGAGCTTCTTCTTTGGTACGACGAACCATGGCAGTAAGACCTCGATCAGGGTGCCGCGGACTCCCCCTGGGTTTAATCCGGGCTTAATGACGGGAGGCGATTTTTGTGCCTTTTCCCGAAATGAATTCCATGCTTTGTAACGACTTTGGGCAAAAGTTCAAGCCTTTACAAACAAACGTGAATGTAAGTATATTCATTAGCAACCTATTAATCCAGCCAGCTCACCCTTCCACCCTTCTTGTGCGCCTCCCGCGCGCCTGACCCGAGGATCTTCATGCAACTCAAGCCAGCTGTTACCGCTCTGGTCACCGCCGTCGCCCTGGCATCGCTGCTCAGCGGATGCAATAAAAAGGAAGAGACCGCTCCGGCGGCCGCCCCCGCCCCTCAGGTCGGCGTCGTGACCCTGCAAGCCCAACCGTTCACCCTGACTTCCGAGCTGCCCGGCCGCACCACGGCCTATCGCATCGCCGAAGTCCGTCCACAGGTCAACGGCATCATCCTCAAGCGCCTGTTCAAGGAAGGCGGCGACGTCAAGGCCGGCCAGCAGCTCTACCAGATCGATCCATCGGTCTATGAGGCGACGCTGAAAAGCGCCGAGGCGAACCTGCAGTCGACCAAGTCGATCGCCGACCGCTACAAGCAGTTGGTGAACGAACAGGCGGTCAGCCGCCAGGAATACGACACGGCCGTGGCCAACCGCCTGCAGTCGGAAGCGAACCTGCAGAGCGCGCAGATCAACGTGCGCTACACCAAGGTGCTCGCGCCGCTGTCCGGCCGCATCGGCCGTTCCTCGGTGACCGAAGGCGCGCTGGTCAGCACCGGCCAGACCGATGCCATGGCGACGATCACCCAGCTCGACCCGATCTACGTCGACATCACGCAGTCCACCGCCGACCTGCTGAAGCTGCGGCGCGAACTGCAAAGCGGCCGCCTGCAGAAGGCCGGCGACAACGCGGCCATGGTCAAGCTGACCCTGGAAGACGGCAGCACCTACGCCCAGTCGGGCAAGCTGGAGTTCTCGGAAGTCACCGTGGATGAAACCACCGGCTCCGTGACCCTGCGCGCGGTGTTCCCGAACCCTGACCACTCGCTGCTGCCCGGCATGTTCGTCCATGCCCAATTGCAGTCCGGGGTGAACAGCGCGGCGATTCTCGTGCCGCAACAGGGCGTGACCCGTGACCTCAAGGGCACCCCGACCGCACTGGTGGTCGGCCCGGACAACAAGGTCGAGCTGCGTCAGCTCAAGGCCAGCCGTACCCAGGGCAGCCAGTGGCTGGGCGAGGACGG
>NZ_AQOH01000309.1 GCF_000364705.1 Pseudomonas fuscovaginae SE-1
GACGGCCTCAAGTCGGGCGATCGCGTGATCACCGAAGGCCTGCAGTTCGTGCGTCCAGGCGTCGAGGTCAAGGCCAGCGAAGCCACCAACGTCAAAACCGCCAACCCGGCCCCTGCCCCGGCAACCGACAAAGCCGCGAGCAGCAAAGGGGAGTAAACCATGTCGAAATTCTTTATCGACCGCCCGATCTTCGCCTGGGTGATCGCCCTGGTGATCATGCTGGTCGGCGCGCTCTCGATCCTCAAGTTGCCGATCAACCAATACCCGGCGATCGCCCCGCCGGCCATCGCCATTTCCGTCACCTACCCGGGCGCCTCGGCGCAGACCGTGCAGGACACCGTGGTCCAGGTGATCGAGCAGCAGCTCAACGGTATCGACAACCTGCGTTATGTCTCGTCGGAAAGTAACTCCGACGGCAGCATGACCATTACCGCCACCTTCGAGCAGGGCACCAGCTCCGACACCGCCCAGGTCCAGGTCCAGAACAAGCTGAACCTGGCGACGCCCCTGTTGCCGCAGGAAGTGCAGCAGCAAGGTATCCGCGTCACCAAGGCGGTAAAGAACTTCCTGATGGTGATCGGCGTGGTGTCGACCGACGGCAGCATGACCAAGGACGACCTGTCGAACTACATCGTCTCCAACATGCAGGACCCGATCTCGCGGACCTCCGGTGTCGGTGACTTCCAGGTGTTCGGTGCCCAGTACGCGATGCGGATCTGGCTCGACCCGGCCAAGCTGAACAACTACCAGTTGACGCCGGTGGACGTGAAGACCGCCGTGGCCGCCCAGAACGTCCAGGTGTCGTCCGGCCAGTTGGGCGGCCTGCCGGCCATGCCCGGCCAGCAACTGAACGCGACGATCATCGGCAAGACCCGCCTGCAGACCGCCGAGCAGTTCAAGAACATCCTGCTCAAGGTCAACAAGGACGGCTCGCAAGTGCGCCTGGGCGACGTCGCCGACGTCAGCCTGGGCGGCGAGAACTACAGTGTCTCCGCCCAGTACAACGGTAGCCCCGCATCGGGCCTGGCAGTCAAGCTGGCCAACGGCGCCAACGCCCTGGACACCGCCAAGGCGCTGCGCAAGACCATCAGCGACCTGGAACCGTTCTTCCCGCCCGGGATGAAAGTGGTATTCCCGTACGACACCACGCCGGTGGTGAGCGAATCGATCAAGGGTGTGGTTGAAACCCTGATGGAAGCGATCGTGCTGGTGTTCCTGGTGATGTTCCTGTTCCTGCAGAACTTCCGCGCCACCATCATCACCACCATGACCGTGCCGGTGGTGCTGCTGGGTACCTTCGGGATCCTCGCGGCGGCCGGTTTCAGCATCAACACCCTGACCATGTTCGGCATGGTCCTGGCCATCGGTCTGCTGGTGGACGACGCGATCGTCGTGGTGGAGAACGTCGAGCGGGTGATGAGCGAGGAAGGACTGTCGCCCAAGGAAGCCACCAAGAAGTCGATGGGCCAGATCCAGGGCGCGCTGGTCGGTATCGCCATGGTGCTCTCGGCGGTACTGCTGCCGATGGCCTTCTTCGGCGGCTCCACCGGTGTGATCTACCGTCAGTTCTCCATCACCATCGTGTCGGCCATGGGCCTGTCGGTGCTGGTGGCTCTGATCTTCACCCCGGCGCTGTGCGCCACCCTGCTCAAGGCCATTCCCCATGGCGAGCACGGCACACCGAAACGCGGCTTCTTCGGCTGGTTCAACCGCAACTTCGACCGCAGCGTGCGGGCCTACGAGCGCAGCGTCGGCGGCATCCTGGCGCACAAGCTGCCGTACCTGCTGGCCTACGCCCTGATCGTGGTCGGCATGATCTGGCTGTTCGCCCGTATCCCCACCTCGTTCCTGCCGGAAGAAGACCAGGGCGTACTCTTCGCCCAGGTGCAGACCCCGGCCGGTTCCAGTGCCGAGCGGACCCAGGCGGTGGTCGACAAGATGCGCGCCTACCTGCTCAAGGACGAAACGGGAGCCGTGAGTTCGGTGTTCACCGTGACCGGCTTCAACTTCGCCGGTCGCGGCCAGAGCTCGGGCATGGCCTTCATCATGCTCAAGCCGTGGGATCAGCGTAACGCCGAAAACAGCGTGTTCAAGCTGGCGCAACGGGCCCAGGCGCACTTCTTCAGCTTCCGTGACGCGATGGTGTTCGCCTTCGCTCCACCGGCAGTACTGGAACTGGGTAACGCCACCGGTTTCGACGTGTACCTGCAGGACCGTGCCGGCATCGGCCACGAGAAACTGATGGAAGCACGCAACCAGTTCCTCGGCATGGCGGCACAGAGCAAGGTTCTCGCGGCGGTGCGTCCCAACGGCCTGAACGACGAACCGCAATACCAGTTGAGCATCGACGACGAGCGCGCCAGCGCCTTGGGCGTGAGCCTGTCGGACATCAACAACAGCCTGTCGATCGCGCTGGGCGGCAGTTATGTCAACGACTTCATCGACCGCGGCCGGGTGAAGAAGGTCTACATCCAGGGCAAGCCTGCCTCGCGGATGAGCCCTGAAGACCTGCAGAAGTGGTACGTGCGCAGCAGCAGCGGCACCATGGTTCCGTTCTCGTCCTTCGCCAAGGGCGAGTGGGTCTACGGTTCGCCCAAGCTGGCGCGCTACAACGGCGTCGAGGCGATGGAAATCCTCGGTGCTCCAGCACCGGGCCATACCACCGGTGAGGCCATGGCGGAAGTCGAGGCCATCGCCAAGAAGCTGCCGGCGGGTGTCGGTATTTCCTGGACCGGCCTGTCGTACGAGGAACGCCTCTCCGGTTCCCAGGCGCCGGCGCTGTTCGCCCTGTCGCTGCTGATGGTGTTCCTCTGCCTGGCGGCGCTGTACGAAAGCTGGTCGATCCCGATCGCGGTGGTACTGGTGGTACCGCTGGGGATCATCGGTGCACTGCTGGCGACCACCCTGCGCGGGCTGTCCAACGATGTGTACTTCCTGGTGGGTCTGTTGACCACCATCGGTCTGGCGGCGAAGAACGCCATCCTGATCGTGGAGTTCGCCAAGGAACTCCACGAACAGGGCAAGAGCCTGCGCGATGCGGCGATCGAGGCCTGCCGCATGCGTCTGCGTCCGATCATCATGACCTCGCTGGCGTTCATCCTCGGCGTGGTCCCGCTGGCGATCTCCACCGGCGCCGGCTCCGGCAGTCAGCACGCCATCGGTACCGTGGTGGTAGGCGGTATGATCAGCGCAACCATCTTGGCGATTTTCTGGGTTCCGTTATTCTTCGTTGCCGTCTCGGCCATTGGCGGCGAGAAGAACCACGCGAAACCCGCAACCCCCGAAACTCCACAGCATGAGGCTGGCCAATGAGCAAGTCCCTTCTCTCTGTAGCGGTCGCGGCCTTCGTGCTCAGCGGCTGCTCGCTGATCCCCGACTACCAGCGCCCCGAGGCGCCGGTAGCGGCGCAGTACCCGCAAGGACCGGCCTACTCGCCGGCCCAGGCGGCGAACGTCGCCGCGGCCGAACAGGGCTGGCGCCAGTTCTTCAACGACCCGGCGCTGCGGCAACTGATCCAGGTGGCGCTGGAAAACAACCGCGACCTGCGGGTCGCGGCGCTGAACATCGAAGCCTACCGGGCCCAGTACCAGATCCAGCGTGCCGACCTGTTCCCGGCTGTCACCGCCGATGGCAGCGGCAGCCGCCAGCGGGGCCC
>NZ_AQOH01000310.1 GCF_000364705.1 Pseudomonas fuscovaginae SE-1
GCACCGGCAAGGCCGCGATCACCAGCCAGTACTCGGCCACCCTCGGCGTCAGCGCCTATGAACTGGACCTGTTCGGCCGTATCCGCAGCCTGAGCGAACAGGCGCTGCAGACCTACTTGGCCAGCGAAGAGGCCCGCCGCACCACGCAGATCAGCCTGGTGGCCAGTGTCGCCAACGCCTACCTGACCTGGCAGGCCGACAAGGAACTGCTCAAGCTGACCCAGGAAACCCTGGCGGCCTACGAGGAAAGCTACCGGCTCACCTCGCGCAGCAACGAAGTCGGCGTGGCCTCGGCCCTGGACCTGAGCCAGGCGCGGACCTCGGTCGAAGGCGCGCGGGTCAAGCTGGCGCAGTTCACCCGCCAGGTCGCCGAAGACCAAAACAGCCTGACGCAACTGCTGGGTACCGGTATTCCGGCCAACCTGCCCGCAGCCCAGCCGCTGTCGGCCAAGCTGCTCAGCGAACTGCCGGCCGGCCTGCCTTCGGAGCTGCTGCAGCGGCGTCCGGACATCCTCAGTGCCGAGCACCAGCTGATGGCGGCCAACGCCAACATCGGTGCGGCGCGTGCCGCGTTCTTCCCGAGCATCAGCCTGACCGCCAACGCCGGCACCCTGAGCCCGGACATGGGCGGTCTGTTCAAGGGCGGCTCGGGCACCTGGCTGTTCTCGCCGAAGATCAGCATCCCGATCTTCAATGCCGGCAGCCTGAAAGCCAGCCTGGACTACTCCAAGATCCAGAAGGACATCAGCGTCGCCAACTACGAGAAGGCGATCCAGACCGGCTTCAAGGAAGTCTCCGATGGCCTGGCCGCGCGCCAGACCTTCAACGAGCAGTTGCAGGCCCAGCGTGACCTGGTCGCCGCCAACCAGGACTACTACCGCCTGGCCGAGCGTCGCTACCGTATCGGTGTCGACAGCAACCTGACCTTCCTCGATGCCCAGCGCTCGTTGTTCAGCGCCCAGCAATCGCTGATCAGCGATCGCCTGTCGCAGCTCACCAGCGAGGTCAACCTGTACAAGGCCCTCGGCGGTGGCTGGAACGAGCAGACCGGCCAGGCCCGGCCGATCGACGAGACGCCACCGAAAGGCTGAGGTCGTTCACGCAGTCCAAAAAACCCGCCATCGGCGGGTTTTTTCATGCCTGCACTGTTCCGTTCGATAATCGCCCGGAACCGTCAAACCGCGATTGAACAGGCCGTTCGATCCACCGCACCATGCCAGCGCATCGCCCCATACCAATAACAACAGGTTCATCCGCCATGTCTCGACGCCCGGCCCCCAGCGGCTGATCGCTTTCCCATCGTTCCCCGGCCCCCCCCTTGTCTGCAACCCTCAGGTTGCGGCTGTGCCCCGCTGCACCCCTAACAATTAGAGAGACCGATCCATGAAGCCACTGAACAAGAGCAACCGTCCCCCCCGTGCCCTGCTGGCCCTCGCCATCGCCGGTGCGGCCCTGCCGGCCGTCGCCGAGGAACATGGCTTTGTGGAGGACGCCCAGGCCAACCTGAACCTGCGCAACTTCTACATCAACCGCAATTTCACCAACCCGGCCTATCCCCAGGGCAAGGCCGAGGAGTGGACGCAGAACTTCATCCTCGACGCCAGATCCGGCTTCACCCAGGGCACCGTCGGTTTCGGCGTCGATGTGCTCGGCACCTTTTCCCAGAAGCTCGACGGCGGCAAGGGCACCGGCGGCACCCAACTGCTACCGCTGGACCATGACGGGCGTCCGGCCGACAACTTCGGCCGCCTGGACGTGGCGTTCAAGGCGCGCATCTCCAGGACCGAGCTGAAGGTCGGCGAATGGATGCCGGTGCTGCCGATCCTGCGTTCCGATGACGGCCGCTCGCTGCCGCAGACCTTCCGCGGTGGTCAGGTCACCTCGAAGGAAATCGACGGCCTGACCCTGTACGGCGGCCAGTTCCAGAAGAACAGCCCGCGCAACGATTCGAGCATGACCGACATGTACATGCAGGGGAAAACCGCCTTCACCTCCGACCGCTTCAACTTCGTCGGTGGCGAGTACACCTTCAACGACAAACGCACCCTGATTGGCCTCTGGAACGCGCAACTGAAGGACATCTACCGCCAGCAGTACGTCAACCTGGTGCACAGCCAGCCGCTGGGCGACTGGACCCTGGGGGCCAACCTCGGCTACTTCTACGGCAAGGAAGACGGCAGCGCCCGCGCCGGCGACCTGGACAACCGCACCTGGTCGGGGCTGTTCTCGGCCAAATACGGCGGCAACACCTTCTACGTCGGCCTGCAGAAACTCACCGGCGACAGTGCCTGGATGCGGGTCAACGGCACCAGCGGCGGCACCCTGGCCAACGACAGCTACAACAGCAGCTATGACAATGCGCAGGAGAAGTCCTGGCAGTTGCGTCACGACTACAATTTCGCCGCGCTGGGGATTCCGGGCTTGACCCTGATGAACCGCTATATCAGCGGTAGCAACGTGCATGTCGGCGCGATCACCGACGGCAAGGAGTGGGGACGCGAGTCGGAGCTGGCCTATACCATCCAGAGCGGTACCTTGCGCGACCTGAGCCTGCGCTGGCGCAACTCGAGCATCCGCAGGGACTACAGCACCAACGAGTTCGACGAGAACCGCCTGATCGTCAGCTACCCGATCTCCCTCCTGTAAGTCAGTCAGTTTGATCGTTCCCACGCTCCGCGTGGGAACGATCAAATCAGGCCTAGTCAGTGCGAATCGCGGTCCCACCACCAATCCCAGAAACCGGGCAGGTGCACCGGCGTGGAACTGCTCGGCACGGTGCGGGCCAGTACTGCACGCAGCAGGGCCGAACGGTCGGTGTAGAACGGCTGTTCGGCCGTTCGCACGCCAGTCTCCCGCGCGCAATCCATCAGGATCTGCAGGTACTCCTGCAAGTGCCGGGCGGTGTAGCGGTTGAGGTCGTGAAAGGTCACCACCACCGGAATCACCCCATCGACCACCGGCATCTCGCCCCGGGCGATCTGCTCGCGGACTTCAGCCAGGTGCTTGAGCAGGTTGGCCCGGCGTTGCGGGCTCGCGGTGATCCCCCAGACCTTGCCGTCGTTGGCACTGAGGTCGGTCAGCAGCACATGCAGGCCATGCCGCTGGTAGGCGGCGAAGGTGCGCTTGTCGTAGTTCCAGAATGGCGGGCGCAGGACGATCGGCGGCGCACCGGTGATCGCCGCGATGGCGGCACTGCCATCGTTCAGCGACTGCTCCAGCTCCTGCGGACTCAGCGAGCGATGATTGGTGTGCCAGTGGCCCGCGGTATGGAAACCGAGGATATGCCCCTCGGCATGTTCACGCCGCATCAGCGCCCGGCCGATGTCACTGTTGCCGGCCCGCGGCGCACCGGTCTGGACGAAGAACAGTGCCTTGATGCCCGGCTGGATCGGGTTGCGGGCCAGGTCATCGAGCACCGAGGCGGTCGGGTTGTAGAAACTCGACGCGCTGGGGCCATCATCGAAGGTCAGCAGGAAGCGAATCGGCGGCTGCGTGCGCAGGGCCTGTTCGGTGCTCGGACTCAAGGGCAGCGGCGGGCCGATACAGGCAGCCAGGCTGGTGGCGAGCGCGAGCACCAGGAGCGAGGTCAAAAGCGATTTCATGAGGTTGGCCTGGTCCAGGTCACAACAATTGCAGAACCAAGATGTATTCAAGCCATCGTCATGCAGAACGGAATGGGAACTTGAGTGCGCATCTTACCGACAGAATGGCGCAACGTCCCTGCCCTCCGCCGTCACGCTGGAGGGGCCATCGTTCCTGTCAGATTAGCGCAAGGGCAAAGTGTTCCCAAGCAGGCGATTTTTTCAGGCAAATGAGAACGGGCCCGCAACGATGGTGCGCCCCCAGGGAGGGAGCGCTCGCCCAAAAGCCTACTGGCGCGACTCCACGCCCAACTCGTCCCACACCGACTCCGCCAGGTGGAAAGTCGCATTGGCGGCCGGGATACCGCAGTAGATGGCGCTCTGCATGAGCACTTCCTTGATCTCTTCGCGGGTCACGCCATTATTGGCCGCTGCCCGCAGATGCAGCTTGAGCTCTTCGTTGCGGTTCATGCCGATCAGCATGGCGATGGTGATCAGGCTCCGGGTGTGCCGGGGCAGCCCCGGGCGGGTCCAGATATCGCCCCAGGCATGACGGGTGATCATCTCCTGGAATTCCGAGTTGAAACCGGTCAGGTTGTTCAGGCTGCGATCGACATGGGCATCGCCCAACACGGCCCGACGCACCTGCATCCCCTCGGCATAACGTTGCTTCTCGTCCACGGACAATCTCCTCAAACCCGACTCAGCAGGAAGTCCAGCACACGCTGGCTGAAGTCATCGCCGGCCTGTACGTTCGACAGGTGGGCGGCATGGAATTCGGCGTACTCGGCGCCCTTGACGTGTTGCTGGATGAACAGGCTGCCCGCAGGTGGCGTCACCGCATCCTCGGTACCGGCGATCACCAGCAACGGAACCTGGATCCTGCCCAACTGCTCGCGAAAATCGGCATCGCGCACCGCCGCGCAATTGGCCGCATAGCCTGACGGCGAGGTGGCGGCGAGCATGTCGGTGATCGGCCTGACCTGCCGCGGTTGCGCCGCGGAAAACTCCGGAGTGAACCAGCGGGCGATCGCCCCGTCACGCAACGCGGCCATGGCCGCCGTGCCGTCACGCAATACCGTTTCGATGCGTGGGTTCCACATCGCCGGGTCACCGATCTTCGCCGCCGTGTTGCACACCACCAGCTTATCCAGGCGTTGGCCGGCATGGATACCCAGCCACTGGCCGATCAGGCCGCCCATGGACAGGCCGCAGAAGTGTGCCCGTTCGATCCCCAGCGCATCGAGCAGAGCCAGTACGTCCCGCCCCAGTTGCTCGATGCTGTACGGCCCCTCTGTCACCAGCGAACGGCCATGACCACGGGTGTCATAGCGCAGCACCCGAAAGTGTTCGGCGAACGCCGGGACCTGGGTGTCCCACATGCCCAGGTCGGTGCCCAGGGAGTTGGAGAGCACCAGCACCGGCGCCTGCTGCGGGCCGTCGAAGCGGTAGTGCAGTTCGCCTTCAGCCAGTTGTACAAAAGCCACGACAATCTCCTTCAGGTAAAAGCCAGATGCTCGGCCACCGCACGCTCGACCCAGGTACGGGCCTGGCCGAGGTAATGGGCCGGGTCGAGCAGGTGGTCCAGTTCGTCCGCGGACAGTTGCGCGGTCACTTGTGGTTCGTCGCCCAGCACCGCCCGCAGGTGGCGCTGCTCAGCCACCGCGCGCTGGCAGCACTGTTCGAGCAGGTGGTGGGCGGTATCGCGGCCCAGGCGTTGGGCGAGGACAATACTGACCGCCTCCGCCAGCAGCAGGCCGCGGGTCAGGTCGAGGTTGCTCAGCATACGCGCCGGGTCGACCTCCAGGCCCTCGGCGACGATCAGCGCCTGCTGCAGCGAGCCCGAGACCAGCCGACAGATCTCCGGCAGGGTCTCCCATTCGGCGTGCCACAGGCCGAGACTGCGCTCGTGCTCCTGGGGCATGGCACTGAACAGGGTCGAGAGCAGGCCCGGAACCCGGGTCGCGGTACCGATCAGCACGGCGGCGCCCACCGGGTTGCGCTTGTGCGGCATGGTCGAGGAACCACCCTTGCCCGGCGCCGACGGTTCGAAGACTTCGGCGGCCTCGGTCTGCATCAGCAGGCTGATATCGCGCCCCAGTTTACCCAGGCTGCCGGCAATCAGGCCAAGCACGGCGCCGAACTCCACCAGGCGGTCGCGATGGGTGTGCCAGGGCTGTTCAGCGAGACTGAGTTGCAACTCCTCGGCCAGAGCCTCGGCCACCGGCATCGCCTGTTCGCCGAGAGCGGCCAGGGTGCCCGAAGCGCCACCGAACTGTAGGCACAGCAGCCGCGGCTGCAGTTCGCGCAGACGCTGGCGGTGGCGGGTGACCGCGCCCAGCCAACCGGCGATCTTCATGCCGAGAGTGACCGGCGTGGCCTGCTGCAACCAGGTCCGCCCGGCGAGCGGCGTGGCCGCATGCCGTCGGGCCTGGATGACCAGCACCTCGCCCAGGCGCTGCAGATCGGCGTCGATCAGTTGCCAGGCACCGCGCAGTTGCAGTACCAGGCCGGAATCCATGACGTCCTGGCTGGTGGCGCCCAGGTGCACATAACGCTCGGCCCCGGCATCGGCGGCGGCGATCCGCCTGCCCAGCGCCTTGACCAGCGGAATCGCCGAATTGCCGGCCGTGGCGATCGCCTCGCCAAGGGCGGCGAAATCGTAGAGGCCGGCCTGGCACGCCGCGACAATCGGCGCGACCGCCGCCTGGGGAACCAGCCCGACCCGCGCCTGCGCACGAGCCAGAGCGGCCTCGAAGTCGAGCATCGCCTGGACCCGGCCCGGGTCGGAAAACACCTGGGCCATATCGCGGGCGACAAAGTAGGCATCGAACAGTTGATTGCTCGGTCGTTGCATGGCAAATCCCTGATAAAGGCGCGCCCATCAAGGGCGCGCAGATCGATCAATGATCGTGATGCAGATACGCCGCCTGTTTCGGCAGGCGCAGGCTGAACAGGAAGGCAACCACCATCATGACGGTCACGTACCAGTAAAAGGCATTCTCCATTCCGGCCGACTTGAGGTTCAACGCCACATACTCCGCCGAACCGCCGAACACCGCGTTGGCCACCGCATAGGCCAGACCCACGCCCAGCGCACGCACCTGGACCGGAAACATCTCGGCCTTCACCAGACCGCTGATCGAGGTGTAGAAGCTGACGATCGCCAGCGCCAGGCTGATCAGCACGAAAGCCAGCAAAGGACTGGTAACGGTTTTCAGGGTCAGCAGGATCGGCACCGTGCACAACGCGCCCAGGGCGCCGAACCAGAGCATCGAGTTACGCCGGCCGATCCTGTCCGAGATCATGCCGAACACCGGCTGCAGGCACATGTACAGGAACAGTGCACCGGTCATCACGAAGCTCGCGGTCTTGGCGCTCATGCCGGCGGTGTTCACCAGGTATTTCTGCATGTAGGTGGTGAAGGTGTAGAAGATCAGCGAGCCACCGGCGGTGTAGCCGAGCACGGTGATGAACGCCGCCTTGTGGTCACGGAACAGCGCCCGCAGGCTGCCGGCATCCTTGTCCTCGCGGGTTTCCTTGCTGGTGGTTTCCTTCAATGAGCGACGCAGCAGCAACGAGATCACCGCGGCGACGGCCCCGACGACGAACGGGATGCGCCAGCCCCAGGCCTTGAGTTCGGGCTCGCTGAGAAACTGCTGCAGGATCACCACCACCAGCACCGCGAGCAACTGCCCGCCGATCAGGGTCACGTACTGGAACGAGGCGAAGAAACCCCGCTGGCCACGCAGCGCCACCTCGCTCATGTAGGTCGCGGTGGTGCCGTACTCGCCACCCACCGACAGGCCCTGGAACAACCGCGCCACCAGCAGCAGCGCCGGGGCCCAGGCGCCGATACTGGCGTAGGTCGGCAGGAAGGCGATGACCAGGGAGCCGCCGCACATCATCAGCACCGAGATCATCATCGAGTTCTTGCGCCCATGCTTGTCGGCCACCCGGCCGAACAGCCAGCCGCCGATGGGACGCATCAGGAAGCCGGCGGCAAAGACACCGGCAGTGTTGAGCAGTTGTACCGTTGGGTCATCCGAGGGGAAAAAGGCCGGGGCGAAATAGATGGCACAGAAGGCATACACGTAGAAGTCGAACCATTCGACCAGGTTGCCGGAAGAAGCACCGACGATGGCAAAGATCCTTTTGCTGCGTTCCTCACCGGTGTACGGCGTCGTTGTTGTTGTCATGTTCACTCACTCGTAAAGGGAAAGTTGCAGTCTAGACATACTTTGCAACAGGCCTGTTCCCCAACACACCCGACCTTTGTAGGAGCCGGCCGGGCGGCGTTCTGCTGGCTGGCAATCAGTAGCGATCGCCAGCGAGCCGGCTCCTACAGGGCGGATATCAGACCCGCTCGATGGCCAGCGCCAGGCCCTGGCCGACGCCGACGCACATGGTCGCCAGGCCCCTGCGGCCGCCGGTCTTTTCCAGGTGGTGCAGCGCGGTCAGCACCAGACGCGCACCGCTCATGCCCAAAGGGTGGCCGAGGGCGATGGCCCCACCGTTCGGATTGACCTGGGCCGCATCGTCGGCGATCCCCAATTCGCGCAACACCGCCAGGCCCTGGCTGGCGAAGGCCTCGTTCAGTTCGATGACGTCGAAATCGCTCACCGCCAGACCCAGGCGCTCGGTCAGCTTGCGCACCGCCGGCACCGGCCCGATGCCCATGACCCGTGGCGCCACACCGGCACTGGCCATGCCGAGCACCCGCGCGCGGGCGGTCAGGCCATGCTTTTTCACCGCCTCGGCGGAGGCCAGGATCAGCGCCGCCGCACCATCGTTGACACCGGAGGCGTTGCCGGCGGTGACCGTCTTGTCGGGACCGTTGACCGGCTTGAGTTTCGCCAGCGCCTCCAGGGAGGTACCGGCCCGCGGATGCTCATCCTGCTCGACCACGGTCTCGCCCTTCTTGTGGGCGATACGCACCGGCACGATTTCCTCGGCGAAGAAGCCGGCCGCCTGGGCCGCGGCGGTGCGCTGCTGGCTGCGCAGGGCGAACGCATCCTGGTCGGCGCGAGACACCTGGTAGTCATCGGCGACGTTGTCGGCGGTCTGCGGCATCGCATCGACCCCATACCGCGCCTTCATCAGCGGATTGATGAAACGCCAGCCGATGGTGGTGTCTTCCAGTTTCATGTTGCGGGAAAACGCCGCGTCGGCCTTGCCCATGACGAAGGGGGCACGGGACATCGACTCGACACCACCGGCGATCGCCAATTCCATCTCGCCGCTGGCAATGGCGCGAAAGGCGTTGCCGATCGCTTCCATACCCGAGGCACAGAGACGGTTGAGGGTCACGCCCGGCACGCTTTCCGGCAGCCCGGCCAACAGCAGCGCCATGCGCGCGACGTTACGGTTGTCCTCACCGGCCTGGTTGGCGCAGCCGAGAAACACTTCATCGACCTCGCTCCAGTTCACCGACGGGTTGCGCTCCAGCAGCGCCTTGATCGGCACGGCGGCCAGGTCATCGGCACGCACACCGGCGAGGCCGCCGCCGAAACGACCGATGGGGGTCCGCACCGCATCACAGATAAAGACTTCACGCATCAGGCTTCTCCCGGGGCTTGGCCATGGGCTGCGGCGGTGCGGGCTTCGAGGTCGCGCAGGGCGCTGAGCTCGACGTCGGTCGGCTCGGCGGTGCTGGCGACCTGCTCGGCGAACCGCACCGGCCAACCGGTGGCGGCCACCACCTGCTCGCGGGTCACGCCCGGGTGCAGGGAGGTGACGACGAACTCATGGGTGCCGGCTTCGGGTTCCATGATGCACAGGTCGGTGATGATGCCCACCGGACCGGCACCAGGCAGGCCGAGACGCTGGCGGGAGTCACCCCCCTCGCCGTGACCGACCGAGGTGACGAAGTCCAGCTTGTCGACGAAGGAACGGGCAGACTGCTTGAGAATGATCAGCACGCTCTTCGCCGAACCGGCGATCTCCGGCGCACCGCCAGCACCCGGCAGGCGGACCTTGGGCGAGAAATAGTCGCCCACCACGGTGGTGTTGATGTTGCCGAAGCGGTCGACCTGGGCGGCGCCGAGGAAACCGACGTCGATACGCCCACCCTGCAGCCAGTAGCGGAAGATCTCGCCGGTCGGCACCACGGTATCGGCGGTTTCCGCCAGTTCACCATCGCCGATGGACAGCGGCAAGACGCTGGGCTTGGCGCCGATCGGACCGGATTCGTAGATCAGCACCACGTCCGGCGAAGAAGTCAGGCGCGCCAGGTTGGCCGCCTTGGACGGCAGGCCGATGCCGACGAAGCAGACCGAACCGTTCTTCAGGCGACGGGCGGCGGCAACGGTCATCATTTCATTGGTGGTGTAGGTCATTATTTTGCCTCCGAGGCTTGGGCCAGCTTGGCCCGGAACTCGGCGAAATCCGCCGTGCCATGGATGTATTCGGCAATCCAGGCGGTGAAGGTTTCGCGGTCGCGGGCTATCGGGTCCCAGGCCTGGTAGAAACGGTTGTCACGCTCGCTGTAGCCATGGGCATAGGAAGGATGCGCGCCACCGGGTACGAGGCAGACCGCGCTCAGTGCCCAGGTCGGCAACACGCAGGCGTTCATCGGAGCTTGCAGATCGTCGACGATCTCCTCGACCGTGACGATGCAACGCTTGGCGGCCAACGCCGCCTCCTTCTGCACCCCGAGAATGCCCCACAGCAGGACGTTGCCCTTGCGGTCGGCCTTCTGCGCGTGAATCACCGTGACATCGGGCCGTACCGAAGGCACCGCCGCCAGCACTTCGCCAGTGAACGGGCAGGTCACGCTCTTGATCAGCGGGTTGACCTTGGGCAAATCGGAGCCGGCGTAGGCCCGCAACACCGCGAATGGCAGGCCGGAAGCACCGGCGACGTAGGCGTTGGCCAGATCGGCGTGGCTGTGCTCCTCGATTTCCAACGCATGCGGCCACTGCTTCTCGACCGCATCGCGCAGGCGGTGCAGCGAACCGACACCCGGGTTGCCGCCCCAGGAAAAGACCAGCTTACGGGCGCAACCGGCACCGATCAGTTGGTCGTAGATCAGGTCGGGGGTCATCCGTACCAGCGTCAGGTCTTTCTTGCCCTGACGAATGATTTCATGACCCGCCGCAGTCGGAATCAGGTGAGTGAAGCCTTCGAGCGCGACGGTATCGCCGTCGTTGACGAACTGCTTCACCGCTTCATGCAGCGAAAGGATTTCAGCCATGGATACAGACTCCCGGTTTCAACAAGCCAGCTTGGAAGAAAAAGGCGCGAGGTCAGCGCCGGAGTGAAACCAGAGTAAGCCGGGGCTTGGTTTGCAAACAATCCGATAATCGCTTATCCGTTCGATAATCGAACAAATTGTTTGCAAGTTATCCACCCTCCGTAAAGCTGGCGGACTCAGGTCGCATCCGCGTGGCTGACCCGGCCCTTGATCAGCACGCCAGCCGTCGCCAGCGCCGCCGGCACCACCAGTACGGTCAGTACCTGCTCGAAGTTCCAGCCCATGCCCAACAGCGTGGCGCCCATCCAGGCACCGAGAATCGCGCCAAAGCGCCCGATCCCGAGCATCCAGGAGACGCCCGTGGCCCGCCCCTGGGTCGGGTAGAAGCGTGCCGCCAGCGACGGCATCGCCGATTGCGCACCGTTCACGCACATTCCGGCCGCCAGTACCAGCGTCCCCAGCAGGGCGATATGGCCCAGGCTCTGGCCAACCGCGTAGGCAAAGATCCCGGCCAGCAGATAGAACGTGCCGATGACCTTGTGCGGGTTGAACCGGTCCATGGCCCAACCGACCCCGACCGCACTCAGCACCCCGCCGAACTGGAACAGGGCACCGATGAACGCGGCCTGCTCCAGGCTCGCGCCACTGTCACGCATCAACGTCGGCAGCCAACTGGTCAGCAGGTAGACGATCACCAGGCCCATGAAATAGGTCAGCCACAGCAGCAAGGTACCGGCGCTGTAGGTACCGGAGAAAATCACCGCCAGCACATTGCGCGCCTTGACCGTCTTCTGCTCCGGTACGCTGAAGCTCGCCGCCGCCGCCACCTGCTGTGGCGCGATCGGTGCCAGGGCCTTGCGGACCTTGTCCACGCCGCGGTTGCGTACCACCAGGAAACGCGCCGACTCCGGCAGCCAGAGCAGCAGTACCAGTACCAGCAACAGCGGCAGCAACCCACCGATCAACAGCAGGCTGTGCCAGCCGAAGGCCGGGATCAGCTTGGCCGAAACGAAACCGCCGCCGGCCATGCCCAGGTTGAAACCGCAGAACATGCTGGTCACCAACAGCGACTTGTGCCGTTCCGGGGTGTACTCCGACAGCAGGGTCGTGGCATTCGGCATGCCCGCGCCCAAGCCCAGGCCGGTGAGGAAGCGCAGCACCAGCAACTGGTCGACATTGCTGCTGTAGGCCGAGGCCAGGCTGAAGGCACCGAACAGCAGGACCGCACCCACCAGCACCACCTTGCGCCCGAAGCGGTCCGCCAGCGGGCCGGAACCGAGCGCGCCGAAGACCATGCCGATCAGCGCCGCACTCATGACCGGCCCGAGGCTGGCGCGGTCGATGCCCCAGTCCTGGGACAGCGCCGGAGCGATGAAGCCCATGGCCGCGGTGTCCAGGCCATCGAGAAAAACGATCAGGAAACACAGGATCACCACCCGCCACTGGTAGCTCGACAGCGGTTGGCTATTGATGAGGGACTGCACATCGAGGCAGTGACCGACAGTGGATTGAGGCTGGTTCATTATTCTTGTTTCCACACAGACACGCAGACGAACAACCGCCGACCGGGCCGGCGACGTTGGATGAAACGAGCTGGATCAGGCGTGCCGCGTCAGGACGGCGAACGCGAGGGAGAGGTGTGGGGAGAGATGCTCATGGCGGTTTGGCCTCTTCATTATTATCAGGGCTGCCCGGTGCGAGCCTCGCAGGCTCGTCAACTCAGGGCGCTGCCGCGACATTAATGAGCGGCGCCCAACCGCGCAATTCGATAAACGCGTAACTGGGCGGTTATCGAACGGCTTTGCCTGAAGAGCCGGCCATCAGGCGAACAACTGGGCGCTCAGGTCGCGACTGGCGGCCAGCATGTTCGGCAGGAAACGCTGCTCCAGCTCGCTGCGGCTGACACTGCCGGCATGGGTGCTGACGTTCAGGGCCGCGAGTACCTGGCCCGAGGCATCGTAGACCGGTACGGCAATCGAGCGCAGGCCCTGCTCCAGTTCCTGGTCGACGATGCACCAGCCTTGCCTGCGCACCTGTTGCAGGCATTCGAGCAACGCTTCGGGGGTGTGCAGGGTACGGCTGGTCTTGGGCTGCAGGTCGGCATGATCGAGATAGTCCTGCAGCGACGCATCGTCCAGCGCGGCCAGCAGGATCCGGCCCATCGAGGTGCAGTAGGCCGGCAGCCGCCCGCCGACGGACAGATCGACCGAGATCAGCTTCTGGGGCGTGGCCGAACGGGCGATGTAAAGAATGTCGTCCCCCTCGAGGGTGGCCATGTTGCAGGCCTCGTGGAGCTGCTCGCTCATGCGATCCAGGTAAGGCTGGGCCGACACCGCCAGGGGCGTCGAGGACAGATAGGCGTGCCCCAGGGTGAGTACCTTGGGCAACAGCGAATAAGTGCGGCCGTCGGTGGTGGCATAGCCGAGCTTGATCAACGTATGCAGGCAACGCCGCACGGCCGCACGGGGAATCTCCGTGCGATGGCTGATCTGCGCGATGGTCAGGTGCCGCTTGCGCTCCTGGAACGCCTGCACCACCGCCAGGCCCCGGGCCAGCGAAGTCATGAAATCCGGGTCGCCGGTAAAGGCCTGGATCCGCTTGGCGGGCGAGGCGACGATTGGCGGCGCGACGGAATTGAAGGCAGTACGCAGTGGGTCGTTCATTCCAGGTCCTTGTTCACACTGTCAGGCGCTATTACAGGCCGCCGACAACCGATAGACAAGCCATGCAGGCCCTACATTGTGCGATTATCGAACATACGGCCGATAATCGCAATTGACCTGCGCGGCCCCGGGGCTTATAACGTTGCCTTGCCGCTCTGCGATTCCCGGCATACTGGTCAGGTACCCACCGGGGAACTCACCGGCACGGCCTTACCCACGAAGTAAGGCCGTTCTCCCCTACTCCCTCTTTTGCAGTACCGGCGACACCAACTTCCATATACAACTGTTATTACCTTGGCAATTATCGGCATCACAAACTTCCGGAGAAAGTTTGCCGTCAGAGAACAGGCAGCACTTGCCAAGACCTCAAGTTGCAGTTCAAAACTCCTACGCGACAAAGCCCCCGGACAAAGTTGACGGGCCGTCCCCTCTTCGCGGTAATATTGTTCGTACCGACCGATATACTCTCGTTGTCATGCGTGCCATCTGGCGCCATCGCGACTTTGGGAGTCGGGCTCAGCGCCGGCAGGCCAGTCCATCCCGCGCGGTCGTGTTTGCAAAGACGGAAAAACCATTCAATTCAAATTAGGTAACACTGTGACGAAAGACGAACTGCGCGCGGAACTTGAGCGCCAGGAACAACGTTACAAGGATGTTTACGGCGGAGAAGTCACCACTTACGCCGCGCAACCCGAACCGGAACGCAAACCCTGGCGTAAACGGGCCAGCCTTCGCGACCAGGCCTTTACCCAGGAACTGCAAAAGATGGAACAGCAGCTCAAGGCCCAACAGCCCTAGGCTCTGTCTGAAAAATCTTGATACTCGGTGATGCTGCGTTGAAAACCGGCGAGGAACGGCCGGGGTCGCGCCCGACTTTACTGGAGTGAATGAGCATTCCGAGCCGGTTTTTAACGCCGCATAACCAAGTTTCAAGCGATTTCATACATAGCCTAGGCGATTCGACGTTGGGCGTGAGGCTTGCCCTCGACCGCTTGTTCATCCTACCCGGATCCCTCCAGGCTCGTGGACGTCAACGGCTTGCGCTACCCGCGGCGAGCCCTGGAAGCCCCCCCCACTCATCGGGCTGATTGGCGTCAGGCAGGTCCTCACGCAGAAATTTCACACAGCCGTTTCGGCCCAGCGACTTTATGCGGAAACCTCGCGTTTGCCAGATATTTCCAATGGAATCAGAAGCTTGTCAAAACCCCGGAAAGCCCGGTTTTTCAGGCTTTCCTACATTTTTTTTCATTGAAGAATGTTACCGATGGGCAGCTAGTGCATCGATTGGCGGGCTTTTCTGGCATAATCGCGCCCCCTTATGACCGGGTCAGAAAACCTACATGATCGATTTATTCAGCGGACTGGATGCTTGGGTCCTCGTGAGCCTGCTGCTCGCCCTGGCCTTTGTCCTCAGCTTCGAGTTCATCAACGGCTTTCATGACACCGCTAACGCGGTGGCCACAGTGATCTACACCAAAGCGATGCCGCCCCATCTCGCGGTGTTCGCCTCCGGTGTCTTCAATTTCCTCGGGGTCCTGCTCGGCGGGGTCGGCGTTGCCTATGCCATCGTCCACCTGCTGCCGGTCGAGCTGCTGATCAACGTCAACACCGGACATGGCCTGGCCATGGTGTTCTCGCTGCTGGCCGCGGCCATCACCTGGAACCTGGGAACCTGGTACTTCGGTATTCCGGCTTCGAGCTCCCACACCCTGATCGGTTCGATCCTCGGTGTCGGCCTGGCCAATGCCCTGCTCAACGACATTCCGTTGGGTGACGGGGTGAACTGGCAGAAGGCGATCGATATCGGCGCCTCGCTGGTGTTCTCGCCGCTGGCCGGCATGCTGGTGGCAGGCCTGGTACTGGTCGCCCTGAAATGGTGGCGCCCGAAGTCGAAGATGCACAAGACGCCGGAACAGCGCCGCAAGATCGACGACAAGAAGCATCCTCCGTTCTGGAATCGCATGGTGCTGGTGGTTTCGGCCATGGCCGTGAGCTTCGTGCACGGTTCCAACGATGGCCAGAAAGGTATCGGCCTGATCATGCTGGTACTGATCGGTATCGTGCCGGCGCAGTTCGTACTCGACCTGAGCACCACCACCTACCAGATCGAGCGTACCCGCGACGCGACCCTGCACCTGAGCCAGTTCTACCAGCGCAACAGCGCCACCCTGAGCGAATTCCTGGCCTTGGGCAAGAGCGTGCAGGACGACCTGCCGGGCAAGTTCAGTTGCAACCCGCAGCAGACCGAACCGACCATCGCCGCCCTGCTGAACGATCTCAAGGGCGTCAACGACTACCATTCGCTGGCGCCGGAAAAGCGTATCGAAGTGCGGCGCTACCTGCTCTGCCTGGACGACACCGCGAAGAAGGTCGGCAAACTGCCGGGCCTGGATGCGCGTGAGAAGGCCGACCTGGAAAAACTGCGCAAGGACCTGACCGCCACCACCGAATATGCACCGTTCTGGGTGATTCTGGCCGTGGCCCTGGCCCTTGGCCTGGGGACCATGGTCGGCTGGAAACGGGTGGTACTGACCATTGGTGAGAAGATCGGCAAACAGGGCATGACCTATGCCCAGGGCATGTCGGCCCAGATCACCACGGCCGGGATGATCGGCCTGGCGAATATCTTCGCACTGCCGGTTTCGACGACCCACGTGTTGTCGTCGGGTGTCGCGGGGACCATGCTGGCGAACAAGAGCGGGCTGCAGAGCAGCACGATCAAGACCATCCTGCTGGCCTGGGTGCTGACCTTGCCGGCGACCGTGGGCCTGTCTGCCGGGTTGTTCTGGCTTGCCTCGAAGATGATTGGCAACTGAGTCGACTGCGGTGATCTGAAAATCAAGGTGCCACCTTTTGGGGCACCTTTTTTTTCGCCTCGATGTTTAGGCTGTGTATGAAATTGTTTGAAACGCAGGTTAGGCAAGGCA
>NZ_AQOH01000311.1 GCF_000364705.1 Pseudomonas fuscovaginae SE-1
TGCCGGTGTTTAAGTTTTTTGGGGGGGATATGTACACCAAACAACAGTTCCCCCAAAAACGCGAGGCAAAAAAAAGGGCGACCGAAGTCGCCCAAAATGCCTTGCGTGCTCGTTCTCTGAAAAGACCTAAGGTTTCTTCCTCTTATGTGAGTCTTTCCAGATAAAAAATCCAAATCCGCCGAGGAACACCACCATGAGGCCGACTGTCAGCACTCCGGCAATTACCACGTTATCGAAAAACATGACTGGCCTCCTGCACTCGCCCTGTTGCGATGTGGCTAAGTTACCCAAACGGGCGTGGAGGAAAATTGACCGGCGTCAATGCCACCCGAAACCGGGCGCGGGGAAAGGAAATTAACTGACTTGCATCAAGTTTCAGCGCAGATATCAGCGCTTTTTCGGCTTGTTCTTCGGCTTTTTCTTGCCCTTGCCCAACGGCATCGCCTGTTCGAAGGCCTGCCGCACCTCATTCAGGCGCTTCTCGTTCAAGTCATGGACACGCTTGGCGCGCTCCGCATTCAGGTCGATCAACTTGTCATCTTGGCTCATGGTCACTGCATCGCTATCAGTCGAAATCAGCCAGGGCCCGTTCCCCGACTCACGCATACCCCAATAATGCGGGCAAGCGTCAGCGCTGACCAGCCGGGAAATGCTCGAGCTATGTCCGCAACGCCAGTTTGCGCGCAAAATCGTCCATTCCGCCTGCCCCGCAAAGGATCGTTGAAGTGACATTGCCCAAGGACCTCCCGCCCCTGCTGGCCCTTCGCGCCTTCGAATCGGTGGCCCGCCACTTGAGCTTCATCAAGGCCGCCGACGAACTGTCGGTCAGCCAAAGCGCAGTGAGCCACCAGATCCAGAAACTCGAACAGCACCTGGACCAGCGCCTGTTCATCCGCCGTACCCGCGCCATCGACCTCAGCGAAGCCGGCAGCCGTTATTACCAGCAAATCCGCCCGGCCCTGGAACAGATCGCCGAAGCCAGCCGGGAACTCCGTGCACCGACAGCCCCACGGGTGCTGCGGATCGGCCTGCTGGCGTCCTTCGCCACGCTCTGGCTGGCACCGCGCCTGACCGACTTCATCACCCGCCACCCACACATCCAGGTTGCCCTGGAACCGTCAATCCAGCTGGCCGATGTCGCCGGCGCCCAGGTTGACCTCGCCATCCGCTATGGCAAGGGTGGCTGGCCGGATGTCGAGGCCCGGCGGCTGATGAGCGAACGCCTGCTTCCCGTCTGCAGCCCGGCCTACAAGGCCGGCGCCAGCGGGCCAGGTCCGCTGCTGATGGCCCAGGCCCGGCAACCCTTCGAGTGGATCGACTGGGCCCGACATCATCACTTCGACCTGCGGCGCTACCCCACAGCCATGCTCCATGATTACAACATCGTGGTCGAAGCGGCCATCGCCGGCCAGGGTATCGCCATGGGCCGCCAGCGCCTGATCGACCGTCGACTCAGGGACGGTTCACTGGTGCCGGCCTTCGACAGCGAGCCCTATGAAAGCGAGATCGGCTATTGGCTGATCAGGCCCAATGCCACGCTCTGCGCGGAAGCCGAATCCTTCTGCGCCTGGTTGACGGCACAATGCGCGGACACATGAGCCAATCAGATACGTCCGATTGAATCTATCCGTTTGTCGGCCAATTCCGTGCCGAGCATGCTGAAACCTTCTTCTTCCAGGAGGTTTCCCCATGAGCCACTCGCTCTCCGATCGCATCAACCAACTGGGTCTGAGCCTGCCGCCCCCCAGCCAGCCGATTGCCAACTATGTGAATCACGCAATCAGCAACAACCAACTGTTCATCTCCGGACAGATTCCCCTGCAGAATGGCCAACCCGCCTGCATCGGCCGCCTGGGCGATACCCTGAACGACGAGGAAGGCGCCAGGGCCGCCGAACTGGCGGCACTCGGCCTGCTGGCGCAATTGCGCCACGCCATCGATGATGACCTGTCGAAACTGGTGCGCATCGTCCGCCTCGGAGTATTCGTTGCGGCCAGTCCGGACTTCAAACGCCAGGGGGTGGTCGCCAACGGCGCATCCAACCTGCTGGTCAATGCCCTGGGCGAGAAGGGTCGCCACGTCCGTACGGCTGTAGGGGTCTCCAGCCTGCCCAGTGGCGTCGCCGTGGAAATCGACGCGATCTTCGAGTTGCAGCCATGATCACCGACGATTGGTCGGAAAGCGAAATCGCCCATCTGCGTGCCATGACCCCCGGCTGCTCGCGAGTGATTCACTTCAATCACGCCGGCGCCTCGCTGCCCAGCCAGGCCACCCTGAAGGCCATGACCGCCCAGTTGCAACTTGAAGCGGAGGCCGGTCCGATGGAAGCCGGCATCCAGGGCGCGCGGCTGGAAGATGAGGCCCGCCAGGCTGCCGCCGAGCTGCTCAACACCACCCCCCGGAGCATCGCTTTCGCCAGCAGCGGCTCGGCCGCCTGGGGCCAGGCCTTCGCCGCACTGGGCCCCTGGCGCGCCGGCGAGCGGATCCTGGTCGGGCGCCATGAGTGGGCCGGCAACCTGGCGAGCATGGCCGCAGCGGTCAAGGCCGGCGCCCGTCTGGAAGTGATTCCCTGCGATGAAACCGGGGCGGTGTCGGTCTCCTCTCTGGAACAGATGATCGACGCCCGCGTGCGCCTGATCGCCCTGACCTGGCTGCCGGCCAATGGCGGCCTGATCAACCCGGCCGAGGCTATCGGCCAGGTGGCACGACGCCACGGCATCGCCTACTTCATCGACGCCGGCCAGGCCCTCGGGCAACTGCCCTGCGATGTGCGGGCCCTGGGATGCGACGTGCTCAAGGGCGCCGCCCGCAAGTTTCTCAGGGGGCCGCGAGGCACCGCCCTGCTGTATGTGCGCGAAGACTTTCTCGAACGACTGACACCGCCTTGTCTCGATGTGCTGTCCGCCCCCTGGGACGATCAGGGATTCAGCCTGCGTGGCGACGCCCGGCGCTTCGAAACCAGTGAACGCTCACTGGTGCTGATGGCGGGCCTGGGCAATGCGCTGAAGGAAGCCAATCAGCTCGGTATCCTGCGTATTCGCGCAAGGATTCAGAAACTGGCGACAAGATTACGCGATGATCTCTGCAAGATTCCCGGCCTTGAACTGCAGGACCTGGGGCTGTCCAGCCAACAATCGGGACTGATCGCATTCACTCTGGAAGGATGGGATGTCTTTGCGCTGAAACAGCGGCTGGCCGACAGCGGTATCAACATCGGTGCCAACGGTACCGCCTACACCCCCTTGGACATGCAGGCACGTGCACTGCCGGCGGTGGCGCGGATTGCACTGAGCTATCTCAATACCGAACAGGAAATCGGGGTAGTGCTACAGGCCCTGGAGGAACTGGCCCGGGAACCTCGTCAGACTTCGACATCGACCAGCAGGCCCTGACGTGGCTGGTCGTCCATCAACGGAACCACTGGAACGGTGTTGTCAGCGTTGAGTTCGTCGCCCGGCACGGCCAGGTGGCGCTCCGGATCGTCCTCGGCTTCGGCCTCACGCCGGCGCTGTTGTTCATGCTGGCGCCGCTGCTCTTCGCGCAACTGCCATGCGGCCTCCTCCGGGTCGCGCTTCTGCAGATCGATGGTGCTTTCGTTGGAGCTTTCCTGCACGGACACCACAGGCGGAATATCCGGTCGCGGGCGGATCGGGTCCTGCTGGGAAGTGACCGGCACGGCACTCAGGGGTAGCATCGGTGGCAACATGATATTTTCTCCTGTCGGACAAGCTGTCGGCCGCGGCCGGGGCGACTTGAGCCGTCAGTCGCGAAACTGTGACCCTGTTATCGCTAAAGGGTGCAATACGTTCCGACGAACGTCATGCTGAACCCAGGTCAATCCGAGCCAGCCTTCTTTGGGCGATCCATCCTTTCGATCAAGAGCCTTTGGCCTGAAAGCATCGATTCCGTTAAGATAGCCGGCTTTTTCAAGGCGGGAGTCAGGCAGCATGGCGCAGCAGTATCAACCGGGGCAACGCTGGATCAGTGACAGCGAAGCCGAGCTGGGTTTGGGCACCGTTCTGGCACAGGATGGCCGCTTGTTGACCGTGCTCTATCCGGCCACTGGCGACACTCGCCAGTACGCGCTAAGGAATGCGCCCTTGACCCGCGTGCGATTCTCGCCCGGGGACAGCATCACCCATTTCGAAGGGTGGAAGATGACCGTGCGCGAAGTCGAGGATGTCGACGGGCTGCTGGTCTACCACGGCCTCAATGCGCAGAACGAGACCGTCACGCTGCCGGAAACCCAGTTGTCGAACTTCATCCAGTTCCGCCTGGCCAGCGATCGCCTGTTCGCCGGGCAGATCGATCCGCTGCCGTGGTTCTCGCTGCGCTACCACACCCTGGAACACACCAGCCGCCAATTGCAATCCCCGCTCTGGGGTCTTGGCGGCGCCCGTGCGCAGCCCATCGCCCACCAGTTGCACATTGCCCGTGAAGTCGCCGACCGTATCGCGCCACGGGTCCTGCTGGCGGACGAAGTGGGCCTGGGCAAGACCATCGAGGCCGGCCTGGTGATCCATCGCCAGTTGCTCTCCGGTCGCGCCAGCCGCGTGCTGATCCTGGTCCCGGAAAACCTCCAGCACCAGTGGCTGGTGGAAATGCGCCGGCGCTTCAACCTGCAGGTCGCGCTGTTCGATGCCGAGCGTTTCATCGAGAGCGATGCCAGCAACCCGTTCGAGGACACCCAACTGGCCCTGGTGGCCCTGGAGTGGCTGGTCGAGGATGAAAAGGCCCAGGATGCGCTGTTTGCCGCCGGCTGGGACCTGATGGTGGTCGACGAGGCGCATCACCTGGTCTGGCATGAAGACAAGGCCAGCCCGGAATACACGCTGGTCGAACAACTGGCCGAGACCATTCCCGGCGTGCTGCTGCTGACCGCCACCCCTGAACAGTTGGGCCAGGAGAGCCACTTCGCCCGCCTGCGCCTGCTCGATCCGAACCGTTTCCACGACCTGGCCGCGTTCCGCGCCGAAAGCGAAAACTATCGCCCGGTGGCCGAAGCGGTGCAGGAACTGCTGGACCAGGGACGCCTGTCCCCGGCCGCACACAAGACCATCCAGGGTTTCCTCGGCAACGAGGGCGAGGCGCTGCTCACCGCGGTCAACGACGGCGACAGCGAAGCCAGCGCCCGCCTGGTGCGCGAACTGCTCGACCGCCACGGCACCGGCCGCGTGCTGTTCCGCAACACCCGCGCCGCCGTGCAGGGCTTCCCGGAGCGCAAGCTGCACGCCTACCCGTTGCCGAGCCCGGACGAATACCTGGAACTGCCGCTGGGCGAACACGCCGAGCTGTACCCGGAAGTCAGCTTCCAGGCCCAGGCCGAAGGCGGCGACGAAGAGCGCTGGTGGCGTTTCGACCCACGTGTCGAATGGCTGATCGACCAGTTGAAAATGCTCAAGCGCACCAAGGTGCTGGTGATCTGCGCCCACGCGGAAACCGCCATGGACCTGGAAGATGCCCTGCGCGTGCGCTCCGGCATCCCGGCCACGGTCTTCCACGAAGGCATGAACATCCTCGAACGCGATCGTGCCGCCGCCTACTTCGCCGACGAGGAATTCGGCGCCCAGGTGCTGATCTGCTCGGAAATCGGCAGTGAAGGCCGCAACTTCCAGTTCGCCCATCATCTGGTGATGTTCGACCTGCCGGCGCACCCGGACCTGCTGGAACAGCGGATCGGCCGTCTCGACCGGATCGGCCAGAAGCACGTGATCGAGCTGCATGTGCCGTACCTGGAGACCAGCCCGCAGGAACGCCTGTTCCAGTGGTACCACGAGGCGCTGAACGCCTTCCTCAATACCTGCCCGACCGGCAACGCCCTGCAGCACCAGTTCGGCCCGCGCCTGCTGCCGCTGCTCGAAGGTGGCGACGACGGCGAATGGCGGAAGCTGGTGGACGAGGCCCGCGCCGAGCGCGAGCGCCTGGAAGCCGAACTGCACACCGGCCGCGACCGCCTGCTGGAACTCAACTCCGGTGGTGCGGGCGAAGGCGAGGCGCTGGTCGAGGCGATTCTCGAACAGGACGACCAGTTCGCCCTGCCGATCTACATGGAAACCCTGTTCGACGCCTTCGGCATCGACAGCGAGGACCATTCGGAAAACGCCCTGATCCTCAAGCCGAGCGAGAAGATGCTCGACGCCAGCTTCCCGCTGGGCGACGACGAAGGCGTGACCATCACCTACGACCGCGGCCAGGCGCTGTCGCGCGAGGACATGCAGTTCATCACCTGGGAACACCCGATGGTGCAGGGCGGCATGGACCTGGTGCTGTCCGGCTCGATGGGCAACACCGCCGTGGCGCTGATCAAGAACAAGGCGCTGAAACCGGGCACCGTGCTGCTGGAGCTGCTGTACGTCAGCGAAGTGGTCGCTCCGCGCTCGCTGCAACTGGGCCGCTACCTGCCGCCGGCCGCCCTGCGCTGCCTGCTGGACGCCAATGGCAACGACCTGTCGCCACGCGTCGCCTTCGAGACCCTGAACGACCAACTGGAAAGCGTGCCCAAGGCCAGCGCCAACAAGTTCATCCAGGCCCAGCGCGACAGCCTGGCGCCGAAGATCAACGCCGGCGAAGCCAAGGTCGCCCCGCGTCACGCCGAACGCGTGGCCGAGGCACAACGTCGCCTGGCCGCCGATACCGATGAAGAGCTGGCGCGCCTGACCGCGTTGCAGGCGGTCAACCCGAGCGTGCGTGACAGCGAGCTGGTGGCGCTGCGCAAGCAGCGTGAGCAGGGCCTGGCGATGCTGGAAAAGGCCGCGTTGCGCCTGGAAGCGATTCGGGTGCTGGTCGCCGGTTGATGTAAACGGGCACTGGGGGAGACGGGATTCGCGCAGGGCTTCAGGGCCCCTGTTCGCGGATAAATCCGGCTCCCACAGGTCCAGTGGCGATCACAAAATCCGTGAACACCGCCCCCCTGTGGGAGCCGGATTCATCCGCGAACCGGTCTCCCCCACCCAACTGATTGTCAGGCCGTAACAGGGGCCCCGCCCGCCTGTTCCTGCTCCATCCCTTCGCGCATCCGCGCCGCATCCCGACTGAAACAACGCGCCGCCTGGAACAGGAACAGCAGCGTCAGCAGCAACGCCGCTGGAATCAGGTACATCGCATCATGCAGTCCCACGGCCTTGAACGACTCGGTCATCTGCTGCGCACCCGCCGCCAGCATCGCCGCCTGGGCGAAATGATCGGACAGCAGGCCGACCACCACCGGCCCCAGCCCGCCCCCCAACAGATACAGACCGGCGAAATACACCGCCATCGCCATCGCCCGCAGCCGTGGCTCGACCACGTCCTGGATCGCGGTATAGACGCAGGTGTAGAAGTTGTAGGCGAACAGCCAGCCGACACTGAACACCGCGACGAACACACCGATCTCGATCCGTCCGGCATGCAGCGCCCAGGCTGTGGTCAGGGTCGAAACCACCAGGCTCACGGCCGCGAACAGCAGGCGCCCGTTGGCGATGCGCTGGTGGATCTTGTCCGCCACCCAGCCACCCAAGGTCAGCCCGACCAGGCCGGTCAGGCCGACGATCACCCCGGTGGCCACGGCGGCTTCCTGCAATGGCATCTGGAAGTAGCGCTGCAGCATCGGCACCAGGAAGGAGTTGCAGGCATAGGTGGCGAAATTGAACGTCAGCCCCGCCAGCACCAGCCAGAGAAAAGTCGGAATCGCCAGCAGGCGCCGCACCGGGCGCTCGATCCGCGTCTGGGCGACCTGTACGGTCTCCGCCGCGCCGCGCTTGGGTTCCTTGATGAAGAACATGAACAATGCCAGCACCAACCCGGGTACCGCCGCGATGAAAAACGGCGCTCGCCAACTGTCGAATGCCTTGACCATCGCACCGATGGTGAAGAACGCCAGCAACAGCCCCAACGGCAGGCCGAGCATGAAAATGCCCATGGCCCGCGCCCGGCGATGGGCCGGAAACAGATCGCCGATCAGCGAGTTGGCCGCCGGCGCATAGCTGGCCTCGCCGACACCGACGCCCATGCGCACCAACAGGAAGCTCCAGAAACTGCCCACCAGGCCATTGACCGCCGTCAGTCCGCTCCACACCGCCAGCCCCCAGCCCATCAGCTTGCTGCGTGAACCGTTATCGGCCATGCGCCCCAGGGGCAGGCCGGCGATGGCATAGACGAGGGTGAAAGCCGTGCCGATGATACCGATCTGAAAATCACTCAGGTGCCATTCCATGCGAATCGGCTCGATGATGATCGCCGGAATGGTCCGATCGAAGAAATTGAACAGGTTGGCAAGGAACAACAGGAACAGAATGCGCCAGGCATTCGCCGCTTGGGTCGAGTTCTGCATGGGGTCCGTCTCTTTATTGTTATGGGGCTTGGCTGCTGGGTTGCGCCCCTTCAATCTAGTCAGCCGAATATCGCCTGTCTGCCACCATTCGCGGCGCTGATACCGACCAATGGAGGCTCTATCGGACCCCATAAAAATACTTGTAACACCCCCTTACAAAGCCGTGGCCGAAGCCTAGAATAGTGCCAAACTCCCTCCCTTCCTCTTTCCTCCGTTGACCTTCCATGTCCGATGCTAATCCGTGTCTGAATTGCGGTGCCTGCTGTTCCTATTTCCGTGTCTCGTTCTATTGGGGAGAGTGCGTGTCGGGCGGCGGCCTGGTACCCGACGAACTGGTCAGCCAGATCAGCCCGAGCCGCGTGGCCATGAACGGTACCGAAGGGAAAAAGCCGCGCTGCACCGCCCTCGAGGGTGAAGTCGGCAAGGGCGTCAGTTGCTCGATCTACCACCAGCGCTCCAGCCCCTGCCGCGAATTCGATGCCGCCTGGGTCAACGGTGAGCCCAACGAACGTTGCGATGCGGCCCGTGCCGCCTTCGGCCTGCCACCCCTGGAACCCGGGCAGCAGCCCGACTTAGTAGCAATCGCTATTTAGTTCATCGCCAAATCATTGGGAGCACTCCACCATTAGGGCTCCCGGCTCCAGGCGAGCCTCTATACTCCAAGCCATTGGTCGGCGCGCTGCGTCGGTAGTCCAAGGTGTGGAATAGGACAGGCTATGGAGTGGCTGGGGTTGCATTTTGTCGAAAAACTTCCCGAGCAAGGGCAGTTGCTGCTCGACTGCAGCCACGATCCGCTGCTGGTCATGCTCGCCTATCTGGTGGCCTGTGCGGCGGGCTTCGCCACGCTCGACATGGCCGAGCGTGTCGGTCACGTCGAGAGACCGGCGCAACAGCGGCTCTGGCGCTGGGTCGGCGCCTGCTGCCTGGCGGGTGGCATCTGGGCCATGCACTTCATCGCCATGCTGGCGTTTCGAACACCCATCGCGATGAGCTACGACCTGCCCACCACCATGATCTCGCTGTTGATCGCCCTGTTCGCCTCGTTCCTCGCCATGCACACCCTCGGTCGATCTGAGCTGCGCCCGTCCCAGACCGTTCGCGCAGCCCTGTCGATGGGACTGGGCATCGCCGCCATGCATTACGTGGGCATGTCGGCCCTGCGTTCGACTGCACAGCAGTACTATGAGCCCGGCCTCGTCGGCCTGTCGGTATTGATCGCCATCGGTGCCAGCCTGGCGGCCTTGCTGCTGGCCAGGCACTTTCGCACCGGCAGCGGCATCTTCCATCAACTGCTCAAGTACAGCGCCAGCCTGGTCATGGGCGCCGCCATCGTCAGCATGCACTTCACCGGCATGTGGGCGCTGCGCCTGGTCATCCCGGAGGGCGACATCCCGACCGCTGCCGTGCAGAACAATCACCTGCAACTGGGCATGACCATCGCCCTGATCACCCTGCTGATCATCGGCAGCAGCGTCAGCGCGGCCCTCTCCGACAAGAAGCTGCAGCACAAGGAACAGGACCTGCGCCGGGTCAACGCCCTGCTCAGCCAGTTGGACCAGGCCCGCCTGTCCCTGGCCCAGGTCGCCCACTACGACCCGCTGACCAACCTGATCAACCGCCGCGGCTTCAACCAGATCTTCGCCGAACGGCTGATCGAACGCGGTAGCAACAATGGCATGCTGGCGGTGATGTTCCTTGATATCGACCACTTCAAGCGGATCAACGACAGCCTCGGCCACGACGCCGGCGACGAATTGCTCAAGGTCATCGCCGCGCACATCAAGAGTGCCACCCGCAGCCATGACGACGTGGTCGCCCGCTTTGGTGGCGACGAATTCTGCATCGTCATCAGCGTGCACAAGCGCGACGAGGCCCGGAACATGGCCCAGCGCATCATGCAGAAAATGAAGGAACCGATCGAACTGGCGGGCCGGCGCATGGTGATGACGACCAGTATCGGGATAGCGGTCTTCCCCGAGGACGGCCAGACCTGCGATGAGCTATTGAAGAACGCCGATCTGGCGCTGTACCAGTCCAAGGAAGCCGGACGCAACAGCCTGCATTTCTTCAATGCCAACCTCAAGACGAAGGCGACCCTGGAACTGCAACTGGAGGAGCAATTGCGCCTGGCGCTGCGCGAGGGCCGCGAATTGCAGCTGTTTTACCAGCCGATCTGTTCGGTCAAGACCGGCCAGGTCGCCAAGCTCGAAGCCCTGGTACGCTGGAATCATCCGCAGCACGGGCTGCTGGCCCCGGACCGCTTCCTGCACATCGCCGAAGCCAACGGCCTGATCGCCGACCTCGACAAGTGGGTCCTGCGCACCGCCTGTCAGGACCTGGCGAAACTGGACGAACAGGGCTGCGGCGACCTGATGGTCAGCACCAACTGCTCATCCCTGAACCTGGCCCGCGAGGAACTGGCCGACGATATCGAAAGTATCCTGCGCAGCACCGGCGTTTCAGCCTATCGACTGGAACTGGAGGTCACGGAAAACGCGCTGATGGGCAATATCACCAACACCCTGCAACTGTTGCGGCAGATGCGCACTCTCGGCGTCTCGCTGTCCATCGACGATTTCGGCACCGGCTATTCGTCCCTGGCCTACCTCAAGCGGCTGCCACTCAATACCCTGAAGATAGATCGTTCGTTCATCCTCGACATCCCCAAGTCGGCCCCGGACATGGAGATCATCCAGGCGATCATCGTCATGGCCCATACCCTGCACCTGCAGGTGGTCACCGAAGGCGTCGAGACCCAGCAGCAATACGAGTTCCTTGCCGAATACGGCTGCGACTACATCCAGGGCCACCTGTTCAGCCGGCCGGTGCTGTTCGAAGAGTTGCCCGGCACCATCAGGCAGCTCAACCAGCGCCACGCCTCCAGCGCCACGCCGCTCAATCCACCGGCGACGGCTCGCGATACAGATTCACCAGGGTCGCGGGATCCTTTTGCAGATTCCCCTGGCTACCATGCAGGCGCATCAACTGTGCGGCCAATCCGCTGATCGGCGTTGCCGAGCCCTGCTCGCGGGAGAACTTCACGGCACCGTCCAGATCCTTGAGCAAGGTGCGCACATGCCACTTGATCGGTTCGAAGCGGCTCTCGGCCATCTGCGGGGCGAGGATCTGCAACGGCCTCGAGTCGGCAAAACCGCCGCCGAGCGCTTCGGCCAACAGCCTGGCATCCACCCCGGAACGCTCCGCCAGTGCCACCACCTCGGCGATCACCAGGGCATTGCAGGCAACGATCATCTGGTTGCAGGCCTTGGTCACCTGCCCGGCGCCCACCGCCCCCATGTGCGTGACGCGCTGGCCCAGAGTCAGCAGTACCGGGCGAACCCGCTCCAGATCGACCCCTTCCCCGCCGACCATGATCGCCAGGCTGCCGGCCTCGGCACCGGCAGTGCCACCGGAGACCGGTGCATCCAGCCAACGTACGCCACGCTCGGCCAGCAGGCGCGCGGCCATTTGTCGCGTCGCCGTGGGTTCCAGGCTGGAAAAATCCACCAGCAGTTGCCCTGCCTTCATCGCCTGCGCCACCCCGTCGACACCAAAAACCACCTCCTGCACCACCACGGTATCGGCCAGGCACAGCATCAGCACATCCGCGTGCGCACAGAGTTCGGCTGGCGTCGCGACCTGCCGCGCCCCGGCCGCCACCAGTTCGGCGCATTTGTCCGGCGAACGGTTCCACACCGTCAGGGGATACCCCGCGGCCAGCAATCGGCGGCACATCGGCAGCCCCATCAGGCCGATTCCGGCGAACCCCAGGGCAGGTAGTACAGAATTCATAAAAAGTTCCCCGTCAATTAAAGAACGTCAAATACTGGCCGATTCAACGATATCCAGAACAGGGTTCGCCCCTAGGGAAACCTAGGGCCAACCCCTATCGATCGAGCCAATATCGCGCGTTAAAGTCGCGATCTCTCACCGTGATGGCGCGTTGATATCCCCTCGACCGCCCAACCAGACCAGGCATATGGCGCACAATGACCTCCAAAAATAACCCAGCCAACGCAGTACCCGATCTGATGTCGCCCGCGGTCGTGGAAAAAACCTACAAGGCCTACTCGACGCCACGTCCATTGGCGAGCCAGCAGTACCTTTATTTCACCGAAACCAATACGGATCGTATCCTCGACAATCTCGACGGTCTGCGCGACCTGGTATTTCCGCGCCCGCCGCACCTGGAGGTGGAAAACGAAGCCCGTCGCGAGCAGGAGTTTCCCTCGGTCTGCCTGATCGGCCTGGGCCGTTGCGGTTCGAACATCGCGCTGGATGTCGCCGAACTGGTGTACAACGCCCGCAAGTTCTATCTGAACGAATTCAACAACGACGACAAATCCGCCGACAAGGGCTACCGCCCCGCCCAGTGGATCCGCAACAACCTGCGCCTGGTCCAGAACAAGTCCGCCAAGCCGGTGTTCCTGGTCGAACCGCTGGTGATGCTCGGCGACCTGGACAAGGACATCGCCGGCCGCATCCGCTTTTCGCGCAAGGGCGAGAAAAGCGGGTTCATCCGCGACTACAGCAAGATGAAGATCATGGACCTGTCGGAGGTCCATGCCGGTGGCGCGGGTAACGCACCGATCCTCGGCCAGTACCTGGCCAAGATCATCCTGAACAAGGACACCCAGCGCTTCTCCAGCCCTGACTGGAAGATGATCCACTCGTACCTGATCGACTCCTGCGGCATCAAGGCCAACCAGTCGCGCCTGTATTTCTCGATCTTCAGTGCCGGCGGCGGTACCGGTTCGGGCATGGCCTCGGAGTTCGGCCTGGCCCAGCAGTACTCGTACATGAACAAGACGTTCGACACCAAGCCGATGGACGAACACGACAGCAAAAGCGGTCATTCCTTCGTCTTCGAGCCGATCTTCACCAGCGGCATCTGCGTGCTGCCGAACATTTCCGACCATCGCAGCGAAATGTCCGAGGCCCTGCACATCAACGCCGGTCGCCTGCTCTGCAAGTACCTGTCGGAAGAATGGGACTTCTCGTACAACTTCGACAACGAAGACAGCAGCGAAGCCAGCGTCATGGGCCGCATCCGCCCGTGGAACGCGATGATGCTGATCTCCAACGACATCATGCGTTATGCCGAAGAGAACGATGACGGCAATATCCAGAACATCGATGTCAATGCCATGGAGAAGCACGCCAACCAGTACATTTCCCAGCAGATCTTCAACATCCTTACCGCCCAGGCGGTGACCACCGACTACGACCAGAACTACTTCCGGCGGGCCGGCATCGATATCGGCGAGACCATCCGCCTGGATGCCAACGACCTGTTCATGAGCCTGGCAGGTCCCGTGGCGATCGCCTACGCCGAATCGGTGGTGCCGGAACAGCCGACGCCGACCGGCGACAAGTTCAAGGTGTTCGAGAAGGAACAGCAGCGCCTGAACATCGATGACCTGTTCTTCCGCTCCATCGATCTGCCGCACTTCAACAAGGTCACCCAGGCCATCGAGGGCATCAGCCTGCTGCCGATCGAGTCCAAGCGCTATCGTGCCGCCCTGGAGCAGTACAAGGCCTCGGGCTACGACGCGGCGGCGCTGCATGATCTGCACTTCTTCAAGAACTGCTCGTCGGTGGTCTCGATCGTCTCGTTGCCCAAGGACTACAAGCTGTCCTACATGGACCTGAACCGGCTCAAGACCCATCTCAACAGCCTGTTCCCCAACACCACGCTCAAGCGCTACGCGCTGGTGATCGGCGCCTCGGCCAACCTGTCGCTGACCACGCTGATCGCCAAGAGTCCGTGCCTGTCGGACGATTTCCTGACCCTGATCGTGGCCTTCATCAAGCGCTGCTTCGCGCGCAACCCGTACCGTTTCGACGATACGCTGGACAATTCGATGCTCGAGTTCATCACCCGCGACGAGTTCGACGAAGGGCACATCGACGACCTGCTCAACGAGTTCGAGAACCCGGCGAAGATCCTCGATACCAACTGGTATGCGATCAAGCCGATGTATGAGAAGAAGTACCGCGAGTTGATCAACGACAAGGACAAGTTCGTCTCGATCAACGACATCCGCCTGTCACGCGATTGCGTGAAGAAGGCGATCAAGTACCTGCGCGAGATCTATCGTCACCGCATCGGCAAGACCAAGGTCATTTCGCTCAACAGCCACACTGGCCGCACCGAGTACTGAGGCCTGGGGCCAAGATCATCCTGTAGGAGCCCGGCTTGCCGGCGAACGGGCCCTTGAGGCCGCCAGAAGCTTCGCCGGCAAGCCGGGCTCCTACAGAATCGAGTGTCGTGGCAGGGAAGATGCGATGTTCCCATCAAGGGTTGTGGATTTTCTCCACGGGCAAACTGCCATTACTGCGCCGTGCGGTTACTCGCCTACACACTCATGGGCCATAAATGCATAACGCATATGCACCATTACGGCGCCATACGTCACCGCTATGCCCTCTCCTGGATCATCACCCAGGGCGATACCACCACCGCCCACAGGCTCGGATCACGCTCGAAAAGGTCTTGAGCCCGCGATTCAGACACCTTGGCCAGCGCTCCGCCGGCCAACCAGTCCGCCACTTTTCCGGCCTGGTTCTCGGCCATGGCCTCTGCGGCGGCGACCAGATCCAGCGACGGTTCGACCCACAATAGGGCACCCCGGGCAAAGAATGGTTGCAGCTCCTCCCAGCGGATAGATGCGGTTTCACCAAGCAGCTTGGCATAGAGGGTGCTAGGTTCTTCAATCATGGGGGTCTACCTGAAAAAAATCGGCGCAATCATAACGTCACGATCCAGGTAGAAAAACCCGGATGTAAAGGTTGGGGTGAAAGAGGGATCAGGGTGGCAGGGATTGCCGTGAAAGCTCAGCAACATTCAGATAATAATCTGCATGGCCATCTGCCGCTATTCTGTCTCTTTCTTTCATTTAGGCGACATCCCCCGATTTTGTCCCTGGCTGCCCGCTATCCAAGCGATAAACGAGCGCTCTAAACTGTATCGGTACAGTTGCCAGGTGAAATCGGGGCGTCAAACCCGGTTCTGCTGCCTCGGCGCCAGGACTATAAAAATTACAACAGCAAGAGTGGAGCACTAATGACTAAGCAGATTTCCAAACTGTTCGCCGCTATGGTTCTGGCCGGTATCGCCAGCCATTCTTTCGCTGCAGACACCATCAAGATCGGCATCGCCGGCCCCAAGACCGGCCCAGTGACCCAGTACGGTGACATGCAGTTCACGGGCGCGAAACAGGCCATCAAGGACATCAACGCCAAGGGCGGCGTCGATGGCAAGAAACTCGAAGCCGTTGAATACGACGATGCCTGCGATCCTAAACAGGCCGTGGCCGTCGCCAACAAAGTGGTCAACGACGGCGTCAAGTTCGTCATCGGCCACCTCTGCTCCAGCTCCACCCAGCCTGCTTCGGACATCTACGAAGACGAAGGCGTGATCATGATCACCCCGGCTGCCACCAGCCCTGAAATCACCGCCCGTGGCTACAAGCTGGTGTTCCGCACCATCGGCCTGGACAGCGCCCAGGGCCCTGCCGCCGGCAACTACATCGCCGACCACGTGAAGCCGAAAGTGGTTGCCGTGCTGCACGACAAGCAGCAATACGGTGAAGGCATCGCCACCGCGGTCAAGCAGACCCTCGAGAAGAAAGGCGTGAAAGTCGCTGTCTTCGAAGGCCTGAACGCCGGTGACAAGGATTTCTCCTCGATCATCCAGAAGCTCAAGCAGAACAACGTCGACTTCGTCTACTACGGCGGCTACCACCCTGAGCTGGGTCTGATCCTGCGCCAGTCTAAGGAAAAAGGCCTGAACGCCAAGTTCATGGGTCCGGAAGGCGTCGGCAACGATTCCATCTCGCAGATCGCCCAGGACGCTTCCGAAGGCCTGCTGGTGACCCTGCCGAAGTCCTTCGACGCCGACCCGGAGAACAAGGCCATCGTCGACGCCATCAAGGCTGACGGCAAGGACCCGAGCGGTCCGTTCGTGTTCCCGGCCTACTCCGCTGTCGAGCTGATCGCCAACGGCATCAAGAACGCCAAGAGCGAAGACACCGCCAAGGTGGCTGCGGCCATCCATGCCGGCACCTTCAAGACCCCGACCGGCGAATTGTCCTTCGACGAGAAGGGCGACCTGAAGAACTTCAAGTTCGTGGTCTACGAATGGCACTTCGGCAAGCCGAAGACCGAAGTATCCCCTCAGTAACTCAGGCCTGACAGGTCAACAAGCCCACTGTTTGCACAGTGGGCTTTGTTTTACGAGGGTTATGGGCCTGACACCCGCGATCCGGGAGCTGGCTCACCTGAAAATCTTAAAACCGTCACCAGCGGTTCGCTGGCAAACGCTCGTGCCAACGTGGCGACAGACCACGCCCGACGGGCCGGAACATGACTCCACCAGTGAAATGCGTATCGGGTTTTTAGGAGCGCTGTAATGCCTGAGATCTATCACTTCTTCCAACAGCTGGTTAATGGCCTGACCATTGGCAGCACCTATGCCTTGATAGCCATTGGCTACACAATGGTTTACGGCATCATTGGAATGATCAACTTCGCCCATGGCGAGGTCTACATGATTGGTTCCTACGTGGCCTTCATCGTCCTTGCCGGGCTGGCCATGATGGGTATCCACTCCCTGCCGCTGCTGATGACCGCCGCGTTCATCGCGACGATCGTCGTGACCAGTGCCTATGGCTACAGCATCGAACGCGTCGCCTACCGCCCCTTGCGCGGCAGCAACCGTCTGATCCCGCTGATTTCCGCCATCGGCATGTCGATTTTCCTGCAGAACACCGTACTGCTGTCCCAGGACTCCAAGGACAAGTCCATTCCCAACCTGATCCCGGGGAGCCTTTCCTTCGGCCCAGGGGGCGCAGAAGAAGTACTGATTTCCTACATGCAGATCCTGGTTTTCGTGATCACCCTGATCGCCATGACCGGCCTGACCCTGTTCATCTCCCGTTCTCGCCTGGGCCGTGCCTGTCGCGCCTGCGCCGAAGACATCAAGATGGCCAACCTGCTGGGGATCAACACCAACAACATCATCGCCCTGACCTTCGTCATCGGTGCCGCCCTCGCCGCGGTCGCCGCCGTGCTGCTGAGCATGCAGTACGGGGTCATCAACCCCAACGCCGGCTTCCTGGTGGGCCTGAAGGCCTTCACCGCCGCCGTACTGGGTGGCATCGGCAGCATTCCGGGCGCCATGCTCGGCGGGTTGGTACTGGGTGTGGCCGAAGCCTTTGGCGCCGATGTGTTCGGCGACCAGTACAAGGATGTGGTGGCGTTCGGTCTTCTGGTTCTGGTGCTGTTGTTCCGTCCGACCGGCATCCTGGGCCGTCCGGAGGTTGAGAAAGTATGAACAGATATCTCAAACAGGCGCTGTTCAGCGCCCTGCTGGTCTGGGCCGTGGCCTTTCCGGTACTCGGCCTGAAGCTGAGCATCGTCGGCATCAACCTCGAAGTGCACGGCACCGGACCGCTGACCCTGACCGTCATCGCCCTGTGCTCGGTGCTGATGTTCCTGCGCGTGCTGTTCAGCGAGCAGGTCGGCGCGATGTTCAAGTCGTCCCGTGGCCCGCTGATTTCGCCCAAGGTCGGTCAGTTCCTGACCCTGCCGAAAACCCAGCGCTGGATCATCATCGGCCTGATCGTGGCCGCGCTGATCTGGCCGTTCTTCGGCTCGCGCGGGGCGGTCGACATCGCCACCCTGATCCTGATCTACGTCCTGCTGGGCCTGGGCCTGAATATCGTGGTGGGCCTGGCCGGCCTGCTCGACCTGGGTTATGTCGGCTTCTACGCGGTAGGTGCCTACAGCTACGCGCTGCTGTCGCACTACTTCGGCTGGAGCTTCTGGCTGTGCCTGCCGGTCGCCGGCCTGATGGCCGCGACCTTCGGCTTCCTGCTCGGCTTCCCGGTGCTGCGCCTGCGCGGTGACTACCTGGCCATCGTGACCCTGGGCTTCGGCGAGATCATCCGGCTGTTCCTGCGCAACCTCACCGACCTCACCGGCGGCCCCAACGGTATCAGCAACATCCCCAAGCCGACCTTCTTCGGCCTGAGCTTCGACCGTAACGCCGCTGAGGGCATGCAGACCTTCCACGAGTTCTTCGGGCTGACCTACAACCCGGTGAGCAAGGTGGTGTTCCTCTATCTGGTGGCCCTGCTGCTCGCCCTGCTCGCGCTGTTCGTGATCAACCGCCTGCTGCGCATGCCGATCGGCCGTGCCTGGGAAGCCTTGCGCGAAGACGAGATCGCCTGCCGCGCCCTGGGCCTGAACCCCACCGTGATCAAGCTCTCGGCATTCACCCTGGGTGCCTGCTTCGCCGGTTTCGCCGGCAGCTTCTTCGCCGCCCGCCAGGGGCTGGTGACCCCGGAGTCGTTCACCTTCATCGAGTCGGCGATCATCCTCGCCATCGTCGTGCTCGGCGGCATGGGCTCGCAGTTGGGCGTGATCCTCGCGGCGATCGTGATGATCCTGCTGCCGGAGCTGATGCGTGAATTCAGCGATTACCGCATGTTGATGTTCGGCGCCATGATGGTGCTGATGATGATCTGGCGTCCCCAGGGTCTGCTGCCGATGCAACGTCCACACATGGAGCTGCGCAAATGAGCCGCGAGATCCTGAAAGTCGAAAACTTGAGCATGCGCTTCGGCGGCCTGCTGGCGGTCAACGGCGTGGCCCTGACCGTGAAAGAGAAACAGGTCGTGGCCCTGATCGGTCCCAACGGGGCGGGCAAGACCACGGTGTTCAACTGCCTGACCGGCTTCTACAAGCCGAGCGCCGGCAGCATCGTCCTCGATGGCCAGCCGATCCAGGGCCTGACCGGCCACGAGATCGCCCGCAAGGGCGTGGTGCGGACCTTCCAGAACGTGCGCCTGTTCAAGGACATGACCGCCGTGGAAAACCTGCTGATCGCCCAGCACCGCCACCTGAACACCAACTTCCTGGCCGGGCTGTTCAAGACCCCGGCGTTCCGCAAAAGCGAGCAGGAGGCCATGGAATACGCCGCGTACTGGCTGGACAAGGTCAACCTGACCGAGTTCGCCAACCGCCCGGCCGGCACCCTGGCCTATGGTCAGCAGCGTCGTCTGGAGATCGCCCGCTGCATGATGACCCGCCCACGGATCCTCATGCTCGACGAACCGGCGGCCGGCCTGAACCCCAAGGAAACCGACGACCTCAAGGCGCTGATCAGTGTGCTGCGCGAGGAGCACGGCGTGACCGTGCTGCTGATCGAGCACGACATGAAACTGGTCATGAGCATCTCCGACCATATCGTGGTGATCAACCAGGGCACGCCGCTGGCCGATGGCACGCCACAACAGATCCGCGACAATCCCGATGTGATCAAAGCCTACCTGGGGGAAGCGTAAATGCTGCAGTTCGAAAACGTTTCCACCTTCTACGGCAAGATCCAGGCCCTGCACAGCGTCAACGTGGAGGTTCGCCAGGGCGAGATCGTCACCCTGATCGGCGCCAACGGCGCGGGCAAGTCGACCCTGCTGATGACCCTCTGCGGTTCGCCGCGGGCCCACAGTGGCAGCATCCGCTACCTGGGTGAAGAGCTGGTGGGGCAGGAGTCCTCGCAGATCATGCGCAAGAGCATCGCGGTGGTGCCGGAAGGCCGCCGCGTGTTCTCGCGCCTGACCGTCGAGGAAAACCTCGCCATGGGCGGTTTTTTCACCGACAAGGGCGACTACCAGGAGCAGATGGACAAGGTCCTGGGCCTGTTCCCGCGACTCAAGGAACGCTTCAGCCAACGCGGCGGCACCATGTCCGGCGGCGAGCAGCAGATGCTCGCCATCGGCCGCGCGCTGATGAGCAAGCCCAAGCTGCTGCTGCTCGACGAGCCGTCGCTGGGCCTGGCCCCGATCATCATCCAGCAGATCTTCGATATCATCGAACAACTGCGCAAGGACGGTGTGACGGTGTTCCTGGTGGAGCAGAACGCCAATCAGGCGCTGAAGATCGCCGATCGTGCCTACGTGCTGGAAAACGGCCGGGTGGTGATGGAAGGCAGCGGCAATGACCTGCTGACCGACCCGAAAGTCCGCGAGGCGTACCTGGGCGGTTGATTCCGCTACGGTGCAACGAGAAAGGCCCCGTTCCGTCGGGGCTTTTCTTTGCCCGGAACATCGTGTCCGTACCCTCGCCGCCCATAATCGATTATGTTGGCCGCACCCCGCCTATCCTCGCGGCCCACGCCAGACAGGCAGGCGCCCTCTTCAATTGGAGATCGACATGAGCAACGCCACCAGCCGTACGCTGTCCGCCGCCACTCTCGCCCTGACCCTGAGTTCCGCCCTGAGCATCGCCGCACTGCCAATGACCGCTCACGCCGAAGACACCGAAAAATGCTTCGGCGTCGCCCCCAAGGGCCAGAACGACTGCGCCGCCGGCGCCGGTACCAGTTGCGCCGGGACTTCCACCCAGGACAATCAGGGCAGCGCCTGGAAACTGGTGCCCAAGGGCACCTGCGAGAAGACCGCCAGCAGTACCTCGCCAACCGGCTTCGGCCAGTTGCAGGCCTTTACCGAAAAAGGCTGATCCCGGTCGAAAATGCCGACTTTCCCGCAAGCCGCAACCACGGTTCAGCAGCTCCCGCCCCGTGCCGGGCTGGGGCTCAAGGCCGAGCACTTCCAGGCGGTACTGGACAGTCGTCCCGAGCTCGGGTTCTTCGAGGTGCATGCCGAGAACTACATGGTCGCCGGCGGCCCATTCCATCACTACCTGGGGCTGATCCGCGAGCGCTATCCGCTGTCGCTGCACGGCGTCGGCCTGTCCATCGGCGGCGAAGGCCCCTTGGACCGGCAACACCTCGAGCGCCTGGCCAGGCTGATCGAGCGTTACCAGCCACAATCCTTTTCCGAACACCTGGCCTGGTCGAGCCACGGCCCGGTGTTTCTCAACGACCTGCTGCCACTGGCCTACGAGCCGACCAGCCTGCAGCGGGTCTGCGAACATGTCGACCAGGTACAGAACACCCTGAAACGCCCGATGCTGCTGGAAAATCCGGCGACCTACCTGCAATTCCAGCGCTCGACCCTGGACGAGACGGACTTCATCACCGAGGTCATCCGCCGCACCGGCTGTGGCCTGCTGCTGGACGTGAACAACGTGCATGTCTCCTGCGTCAACCATCAACGCGATGCACTGGCCTACATCGAGGCCCTGCCATTGCATGCCGTGGGCGAGATTCACCTGGCGGGTTTTGCCGAAGACCGTGACAACCTCGGCGACCGCCTGCTGATCGACGATCACGGCGCGCCGATCGATCCGGCGGTCTGGAACCTGTACCAGCAGGTGCTGGCCAGGACTGGCGCGCAGCCGACCCTGATCGAACGCGACAACCATCTCCCCGCCTTCAGCGAACTGCTCGCCGAAGTCGACAGGGCCCAGGCCCTGCTCGATCGTGCCGAGGTACGCCGATGAGTGGCCAGGCCCCGTTCAGCGCGGCGCTGCTCGACTCGCGACTGCCTTGCCCGCCAGGCCTGTACAGCCAAAACGGCGCCGACCCGGCCAGCCGTTTCGCGGTATACCGCAACAACGTCCAGAGCTCGTTGATCAATGCCCTGGCCGACAGCTACCCGGTGGCCAGGGCCCTGGTCGGCGACGAGTTCTTCCGCGCCATGGCCGCGCTGCATGTCCGCCAGAACCCGCCCGGCAGTCCGATCCTCAATGACTACGGCCGGGACTTCGACACCTTCATCCGCGGCTTCGCGCCAGCGGCGAGCGTGCCTTACCTGGCCGATGTCGTCCGCCTGGAGCGCTTGCGGATCAACGCCTACCACGCTGGCGATACAACGCCCCTGAGCCCGGAACAGATCGCCCCGCACCTGGCCGATCCGCAATCCCTGGGCAGCCTGCTGGTCAGCCTGCACCCCAGCGTCGCGGTACTGGAGTCGCCCTATGCGATGCTGTCCATCTGGCTCGCGCACCATGGCGAAGGCCGGTTGGAGCAGGTCGACCCGGACCAGGGTGAGGCGGCACTGGTGCTGCGTTGCCAGTGGCAGGTCGAAGTGTTCAGGATCGAGCACGGCAGCCTGGTATTCATCCGCGAACTGCTCGATGGCCAGCCGCTGGAAACTGCCATGACCCAGGCCCATGCGGCCAGCCCCGCCTTCGATCCGGCCCGGACGCTGGGCCTGCTGATCCGCCATGGCGCCATTACCCGGCTACAGGCAGCGGCCGCATCCGCCTGATTAGTGTGGTGTTTCAGAAATACCACACTAGGCTCTGCCTGAAAAATCTTGATGCTCGGTGATGCTGCGTTGAAAACCGCCTCGGAATGCTCATTTACTCCAGTAAACTCCGCTTCCTCGGCGGTTTTCGCCTTGCCTAACCTTCGCCTCAAGACTTTTCAGACAAAGCCTAGGGCTCGAGCCGCTCCAGCGCCTCGCTGCTGCGCTTGAACCAGCCGACCAGATAGTCGGCCAGCACCTGGGTGCGTCGGGGCAGTCCACCCTGGTAGGGATGCACCAGGTATGCCGGCATGTCGCGGGTGCGATAGTCGCGCAGCAGCCAGCGCAAACGCCCATCGGCCAGTTCCGTGGCCAAGGCGTAGGACGGCAGCCTGGCTATACCGGCACCGGCCAGCGCAGCCTGCTTCAGCAGGCTGTAGTGGTTGCTGGCGAACGGGCCGGCGACCCGCACCCGCAGCAACTCATGCTGACGATGGTACTGCCACTCCTCGCGGCCACTGTAGTGGCTGTTGAGCAGGCAGCGATGATGGGTGAGTTCCTGGGGCGTTTGCGGTTCACCAAAGGCCTCCAGATAAGCGGGGCTGGCGCAGGTCAGCTCGTTCATCACCAGCAGCGGACGAGCGACCAGGCGCTCATCGCTGCCGATCTCGGTGCGAATCGCCAGGTCGAAGCCCTCGCGCACCAGGTCACGGAAACTGTTGCTCAGGTCCAACTCGATCTGCACATCGGGGTAGTCCCGGGAGAACTCCAGCAGCAGCCCATCGAAGAAGGTTTCGCCAAGGGACACCGGCACCGTCATGCGCACGGGGCCGGCGAGATCGTCCTTGAGCCGGGCCAGCGCCTGGCGCGCACGCTCCACCTGCATCACCAGCGCCTGAGCCTGGGGCAGCAGCGCCGCACCGGCTGCGGTGAGGCTCAGGCGCCGGGTGGTACGGTGCAGGAGCTGCACCGAGAACTGCGTTTCCAGATGGCTGATGCGTTTGGACAACTGTCCCTTGCTGCACCCCAACTGCTGGGCGGCAAGGGTGAAACTGCCGGCCTCGACCAGCACGGCGAAAGCCGCCAGGTCATCCATTTCACTCAAGGAATTGTTTCCAAAAGAAAACCAAAGGTTGCCTATTAGCCCGCTTATCCGCGGAAAAATCCAGCCTAGACTGAACGCTCAACCCTTTACTGGAGCAAGCGCAGGATGAAAATTCTCTTGATTGGTGCCCAGGGCACCATCGGTTCGGCCATCGCAAGGGAACTGGCCCCACGACATGAGATCGTCAAGATCGGGCGCACCAGCGGCGACCTGCACGTGGATATCGGCGACAGCGCCTCGATTCGCCAACTGTTCGAGCGGACCGGCAAGTTCGATGCACTGATCTGCGCAGCCGGCAACGTCAAATTCGCCCCACTGGCCGACCTGACCGAAGAGGATTTCGCCGTGGGTCTGCAGGACAAGCTGATGGGCCAGGTCAACCTGGTGCGGATCGGCAGCGAATACGCCAACGATGGCGCATCGTTCACCCTGACCACCGGCATCCTCAGCCATGACCCGATCCTTTTCGGTGCCTCGGCCAGCCTGGTCAACGGCGCCATCGACAGTTTCGTCAGGGCGGCGGCGATCGAGTTGCCACGGGGCCTGCGGATCAACTCGGTGAGCCCGACGGTGCTGGTCGAGGCGATGGACAAGTACGCGCCCTACTTCCGCGGCTTCAAGCCGGTACCGGCGGTGGACGTGGCCCTGGCCTACGCCAAGAGTGTCGAAGGCCTACAGACCGGCCAGACCTATCGCGTCGGCTGAGCCCTGCTGCAGTCCATCTGCCAACCCTGGCCCCGTGGGAGCCGGCTTGCTGGCGATAGCGCCGGGTCAGACACCCGTGGCGACTGCAGGCCCGGTGTCCGCAGGTTCACCGCAAGGCTTGTGATGCGAACCCAGGCTGGGTAACGTGGCGGCACTTGCCAGGAGACCCGATGATGCGTGCCGCCCGTTCCTTGATGATTTTCGCCCTGCCCCTGTTCGCCGCCGGTTGCCAGATGCTCGCCCCCGGCGGCCCGCACCCCACGGCCGGACTGAACCGCATGCAGGGCGAACTGAGCCGCGTCGATGGCAAGCTGCTGTTCCAGCCTTGTCAGGAACAACGCCGCTTCGTCGTCAACGACAGCGGTAACACCAGCATCGCCCAGCAAGCCGCGACCTTCGCCGGCAAGCCCGGCAAACTGTTCGTCGACCTGCGTGGCAGCTTCTCGTCGAGCAAGGCCGACGGCTCCGACGGCCAGTTGAACCTGCAGCAGCTTTACCGCCTGGAACGCGACACCGGCGGCTGCGCCGACCTCGACTTCCGGCGCCAGACGGTGATCGCCAGCGGCCATGGCCCGGACTGGTCGTTCAAGGCCAGCGGCAAGGGCATGATCCTCGAGCGCGACAAGCAGCCCCCGCTGGTCCTGCCCTACCTGGAAGAGCAATTGGGTGACGGGCGCTTCAGCCTGAGCACCGAAGCCAACAACCAGCACATCGAACTGTGGGTGGCGCCGCAGCGCTGCGTCGACAGCACCAACGGCAGCGTCCGCCACCTCAGCGCCGAATTGCGCATCAACGGCCAGGTTCAGCGCGGCTGCGCCACGTTCGGCGGCGCGCGCAACGACTGATTCGGACCGGCAGTCATTCAAGCCTCACGGAAAACCGCCGTTGAGGCTTATAATCTCCGGTTTGTCGTAAAGCCGGCGCGCCCGCGTGGCCCGCATACTGGACCCTGTCATGTTACGAATCACCGAACTCAAGCTGCCGCTCGACCATCCCGATGAAGACCTGCGCTCGGCCATCGTCCAGCGCCTGGGCATCACCAGCGATGACCTGCTGGACTTCACCGTGTTCAAACGCAGCTACGACGCGCGCAAGAAGTCGTCCGAACTGCTGTTCATCTACACCGTCGACCTGGCGGCACGCAACGAGGCAGCCCTGCTGAAGAAGTTCGCCGACGACCATAACGTCGGCCCGGCGCCGGATGTCAGCTACAAGGTGGTCGGCCAGGCGCCGGCCGACCTGCGCGAGCGGCCGATCGTGGTCGGCTTCGGTCCCTGCGGCATCTTCGCCGGCCTGCTGCTGGCGCAGATGGGCTTCAAGCCGATCATCCTCGAGCGCGGCAAGGAAGTGCGCCAGCGCACCAAGGACACCTGGGGCCTGTGGCGCAAGAGCGTGCTCAACCCCGAGTCCAACGTGCAGTTCGGCGAAGGCGGTGCCGGGACCTTTTCCGACGGCAAGCTCTACAGCCAGATCAAGGACCCGCACCACCACGGCCGCAAGGTTCTGCACGAATTCGTCAAGGCCGGTGCACCGGAAGAAATCCTCTACGTCAGCAAGCCGCACATCGGTACCTTCCGCCTGACCGGCATGGTCGAAAACATGCGCAAGGAAATCGAGACCCTGGGCGGCGAAGTGCGCTTCCAGCAGCGGGTCACCGACCTGCTGCTCGACGGCGACCAACTGACCGGCGTGGTGCTCGACAGCGGCGAACAGCTGCATTCGCGCCACGTGGTCCTGGCCCTGGGCCACAGCGCCCGCGACACCTTCCGCATGCTGCACGGCCGCGGCGTGTTCATGGAGGCCAAGCCGTTCTCCATCGGCTTCCGGATCGAGCACCCGCAGTCGCTGATCGACAGTGCGCGCCTGGGCAAATATGCCGGGCATCCGAAACTGGGTGCCGCCGACTACAAGCTGGTGTACCACGCCAAGAACGGTCGCTCGGTCTACAGCTTCTGCATGTGCCCGGGCGGCACCGTGGTCGCGGCCACCTCCGAGCCGAATCGGGTGGTGACCAACGGCATGAGCCAATACTCGCGCAACGAGCGCAACGCCAACTCCGGCATTGTCGTCGGTATCACCCCCGAGGTGGACTACCCGGGCGGACCGCTGGCCGGTATCGAGCTGCAGGAACGCCTGGAGTCCCACGCCTTTGTGCTCGGCGGCAGCAACTACGAGGCGCCGGCGCAACTGGTCGGCGACTTCATCGCCGGCAAGCCGTCGACCGCCCTGGGCAGCGTCGAGCCGTCCTACAAGCCGGGCGTGGCCCTCGGCGACCTGGCCCTGGCTCTGCCGGACTTCGCCATCGAAGCCATCCGCGAGGCCCTGCCGGCCTTCGAGCGGCAGATCAAGGGCTACTCGCTGCACGATGCGGTGCTGACCGGCATCGAGACGCGCACCTCGTCGCCACTGCGCATCACCCGTGATGCGTCGTTGCAGAGCCTGAACGTCAAGGGCCTGTTCCCGGCCGGTGAAGGCGCCGGTTATGCCGGCGGCATTCTCTCGGCCGGTGTCGACGGCATCCGCATCGCCGAGGCGGTGGCGCGCAATATCCTCGGGATCGAGGCCTGAGGCCCGTCGCGATGAGCTATAGCGTCTCGCCCATCGGTTTCGTGCGCTCCTGCTTCAAGGAGAAATTCGCCATCCCGCGCCAGCCCCAACTGGCGCCGGCGGCACGCGGCGTGGTGGAACTGGTGGCACCGTTCGACCAGGGCGATGCGGTCCAGGGCCTGGAGCAGGTCAGCCATGTCTGGCTGCTGTTCCTGTTCCACCAGGCCCTGGAAGACAAGCCACGGCTCAAGGTCCGCCCACCACGCCTGGGCGGCAACAAGTCCATCGGCGTGTTCGCCACCCGGGCGACGCACCGGCCGAACGGTATCGGCCAGTCGGTGGTCCGGCTGGACAAGGTCGAAGGCCATCGGCTGTGGATCTCGGGGATCGACCTGCTGGACGGCACGCCGATTCTCGATATCAAGCCCTATGTGCCCTACGCCGACAGCGTCGCCACGGCCGTCAACGACATCGCCAGCACGGCGCCGCAACTGATTCCCGTGCAGTGGACGGATGACGCCCGGCAACAGGCCCAGGGGCACGCCCAGCGCCTTGGCGAGCCACTGGTCGAGCTGATCGAGCAGTGCCTGGCCCAGGACCCGCGGCCCGCCTACCAGACACCGACACCGGAGCGTGAGTACGGCGCGCAGTTCTGGGACCTGGATGTCCGTTGGCACTACCCGCAGGCGGGCGTGATCCGCGTGCTGGAAGTCATTCCCGCCCGCTAGGCCCTTGCCATTCCCTCCAGGCACCAGCTCTCCCCCGTGGCGAGCAGGCTTGCCTGCGCTGGGGTGCGAAGCGCCCCTAAAACCCGTGCACGCAGCGTATCAGGCATAACGTGCCCACGGGTTTACGGCTGCTACGCAGCCGAACGCGGGCAAGCCCGCTCGCCACAAGGACGCTTGCCAAAGAAAACCGCTCAGCCCAGAAACGAAAAAGCCCGCGCTGCCTTCCGGCAACGCGGGCTTTTTCCATGCAACGCTTACTTCTCGACGAACGCGCGCTCGATCAGGTAGTCACCCGGCTCGCGCATACGCGGCGAAACGGTCAGGCCGAAGCTGTTGAGCACTTCGCTGGTCTCTTCGAGCATGCTCGGGCTACCGCACAGCATCGCGCGGTCGTCCTGCGGGTTGATCGGCGGCAGACCGATGTCGCGGAACAGCTTGCCGCTGCGCATCAGGTCGGTCAGGCGGCCTTCGTTCTCGAACGGCTCGCGGGTCACGGTGGGGTAGTAGATCAGCTTCTCGCGCAGCGCTTCACCGAAGAACTCGTTCTGCGGCAGGTGCTCGGTGATGAATTCACGGTAGGCGACTTCGTTGACGTAACGCACGCCGTGGCACAGGATCACCTTCTCGAAACGCTCGTAGGTTTCCGGATCCTGGATCACGCTCATGAACGGCGCGAGGCCTGTGCCGGTGCTCAGCAGATACAGGTGCTTGCCTGGCTTGAGGTCGTCCAGCACCAGGGTACCGGTAGGCTTCTTGCTGATGATGATCTCATCGCCTTCCTTCAGGTGCTGCAGTTGCGAGGTCAGCGGGCCATCCGGCACCTTGATGCTGAAGAATTCGAGATGCTCTTCCCAGTTCGGGCTGGCGATCGAGTAGGCGCGCATCAGCGGCCGGCCGTTGGGCTGCTGCAGCCCGATCATCACGAACTGACCGTTTTCGAAGCGCAGCCCCGGGTCGCGGGTGCACTTGAAGCTGAACAGGGTGTCGTTCCAGTGGTGAACACTGAGGACACGCTCGTGATTCATGTTGCTCATTGGGATAGGGCTCCTGGAGATGTGGCCTGCGCTATCAATGAGCGCAATTGCATAGCATTCTAATGGCGGCGACAATATCTGTTAAATGAATTATCAAGATAAGGGTTATCGGTTATATAGATATGCGATTTACTCTCCGTCAACTTCAAGTATTCGTCGCCGTCGCCCAGCAGGAAAGCGTATCACGGGCCGCCGGCCTGCTCGCGCTTTCCCAGTCCGCCGCGAGCACCTCGATCACCGAGCTGGAGCGGCAATCGAGCTGCCAACTGTTCGATCGCGCCGGCAAGCGCCTGAGTCTCAATGCTCTGGGCAAGCAACTGCTGCCCCAGGCCGTGGCCCTGCTCGACCAGGCCAAGGAAATCGAGGACCTGCTCAACGGCAAGTCCGGCTTCGGCTCGCTGGCCGTCGGGGCGACCCTGACCATCGGCAATTATCTGGCGACCCTGCTGATCGGCAGCTTCATGCAATTGCACCCGGAGAGCCAGGTGAAGCTGCATGTGCAGAACACGGCGAACATTGTGCAACAGGTCGCACACTACGAAATTGATCTGGGTCTGATCGAAGGCGACTGCAGCCATCCCGATATCGAGGTGCAGAGCTGGGTCGAGGACGAGTTGGTGGTGTTCTGTGCCCCACAACACCCGCTGGCACGGCGCGGCCAGGCGAACCTGGAAGAGCTGACCCACGAAGCCTGGATCCTGCGCGAACAGGGCTCGGGCACCCGGCTGACCTTTGACCAGGCCATGCGTCATCACCGTAGCGCGCTGAACGTGCGCCTGGAACTGGAACACACCGAAGCCATCAAGCGCGCGGTGGAGTCGGGCCTGGGTATCGGCTGTATCTCGCGCCTGGCCCTGCGCGACGCCTTCCGCCGCGGCAGCCTGGTGGCGGTGGAAACCCCGGAGCTGGACCTGGCGCGACAGTTCTACTTCATCTGGCACAAGCAGAAATACCAGACCTCGGCGATGCGCGAATTCCTCGAGCTGTGCCGCAACCTCACCGCCGGCGTGCGCCGCAGCGATGAGATCGTGTTGCCGACACTGTCCTGACGGACTAGAGCAGGATAACTGCCCAGACCAGGGCAATCATGCTCAAGGCCACGAATTGCGCGGCGCTGCCCATGTCCTTGGCGTTTTTCGACAGGGGGTGGCGGTCGAGGGAGATGCGGTCGATGGCCGCCTCCACCGCCGAATTGAGCAACTCGACGATCAGCGCCAGCAGGCACACGGCGGTCAACAGCGCGCGTTCGACCCGGCTGACGTCGAGGAAAAACGCCACGGGAATCAGGATCACGTTCAACAGCACCAACTGGCGGAATGCCGCTTCGCCAGTGAAGGCGGCACGCAGGCCGTCCAGGGAATATCCCGACGCGTTGAGGATACGTTTTAAACCGGTTTGACCTTTGAAAGGCGACGACATAGGTAGGCAACTGAGCAAAATGGTGGAGGGAAGCTAGTTCAACCAAAGTCAAAAAAGCGTGAATACCGAATGCCTTACTGACTCGAAATTGACTCAAGTTGTTGCAGGAGCAAGGCCGCCTGGGTCCGGGTACGCACCCCCAGCTTGCGGAAGATCGCCGTCACATGGGCCTTGATGGTCGCCTCGGACACACCCAGCTCATAGGCGATCTGTTTATTCAGCAAACCTTCGCAAACCATGGTCAACACGCGGAACTGCTGCGGGGTCAGGCTCGACAGGCCGGCGCTGGCGGCCTTGGCCTCGTCGGACACACTGACGTCCTCGAACGCCTGCGGTGGCCACCAGACCTCGCCGTCGAGGACATTGCGCACCGCTTGCTGAATCACCTCCAGGGAGCTGGACTTGGGAATGAAACCGCTGGCACCGAACTCGCGGGAGCGCACCACCACCGACGCTTCCTCCTGTGCCGAAACCATCACCACCGGGATCTGCGGGTATTGACCCCGCAACAGCACCAGGCCGGAGAAGCCATAGGCGCCAGGCATGTTCAGGTCCAGCAGAACAAGGTCCCAATCGGCTTTCTCGGTCAGGCGGGTTTCCAGTTCGGCGATGCTCGCCACCTCCACCAGCCGCACATCTGGCCCGAGCCCGAGGGTCAACGCCTGGCGCAACGCGCTGCGAAAAAGAGGATGGTCATCGGCGATCAGGATTTCGTATGTGGTCATTTTTCAAATGATCCTGTTTTTAGACGGATATCGATCGGGTCGATACCCGCCAAGGCATCTCGAAGCGACGGCCTGAGAAGGCCATGCGTCAAAGGGCGCGCCACACGCCTGGAGCCCGGAGGAACCGGCGTTCGAACATGTTGCCGCACCCGAATCGGCGCCAAGCATGCCCAGCACGGACGGGGTGGTCAAGTTCGATGCCATGCGGCAAAGTCACCGGCTATCTGACAAGAGTGCCATTATGCGAAGCCAAGCCCTGCGTGCCGATATCCTGATGTTGCTGACCGCCATGATCTGGGGCTCCGGCTTCGTCGCACAAACCTCGGGAATGGAGCATATCGGCCCCTTCCTCTATTCCGGCCTGCGCTTCGCCCTCGGCTCGCTGTGCCTGCTGCCGCTGGTATTGCGCCGCAATCCCCGGCAGATCCGACCCGAGCCGTTTCTCACCCGCGGCCTGCTGCCGGGCGGCATGTTCATGGGGCTGGCCCTGGCATTGGGCATCAACCTGCAACAGGTCGGCCTGCTGTTCACCACCGTGACCAACGCCGGTTTTATCACCGGTCTCTATGTGATTGTAGTGCCCCTGCTCGGGCTGTTCGTCGGCCACAAGACCGGTCTCGGCACCTGGCTGGGGGCGCTGCTGGCGGTGGTCGGCATGTTCCTGCTGAGCGTCGGCGAGCAGTTCCAGGTATCGCAGGGGGACTGGCTGCAACTGATCGGCGCCTTCGTCTGGGGCGGGCATGTGATCCTGGTCGGCGTGTTCGCCAGGCGTCACGATGTGATCCGCCTGGCCTTCCTGCAGTTCGCCACCTGCGCCGTCGCCAGCCTGGTGCTGGCCCTGTGCTTCGAACCGATCCGCTGGCCGGCCATCATCGCGGCCGGGCCGGCGATTCTCTACGGCGGGATCGTCGCGGTCGCCATCGGCTACACCCTGCAGGTCATCGCCCAGAAGGACGCGATCGCCTCCCACGCCGCCATCATCTTCTCGCTGGAAGCGGTGTTCGCCGCCATTGCCGGGGCCTGGCTGCTCGATGAGTCGCTGCACCTGCGCGGCTACATCGGCTGTGCGCTGATGCTGGCCGGCATGCTGGTCGCCCAGCTCTGGCCACGGGCGAGGACTACGGTACAGGCAGAAAAGGCCTGAGTTGCCGGTGAGCCTCGTCGTCGAAGTCCAGCGGCAACTGAAACTTGGCAGCCAGGTAATGGGTGGTGAAGACCTCCAGCAAGGCGCTCACCGCCTCGCCGGCCTGGGTGTCTCCGGCCAGCTCCAGGCACAGGGCGCCGACTTCCGCCGTGCAGAAGTGATCGTCACGCTTGGAGCGGCGCAGCTTATAGCGTGACAGTTGCTCCGACTCCAGACTCAACACCGGGAAACGCTCCAGGTACGGGCTCTTGCGAAACATCTTGCGTGCCTCGGTCCAGGTCGCATCCAGCAGGATGAACAGCGGGCGCTTACCCTCCAGCGGCTGCACGTCGGTCACCACCCGCTCCGGAGCGACGAATTCGCCGGGAAACACGATGAACGGCTGCCATTGCGGATCGTCGAGCAGGGCCAGCAATTGCGGATCGACTTCGGTACGCGACCAACTGAAGGCGCTGGTATCGGCCAGCACGTCGGCGATCAGCCAGCCGGTATTGCTCGGTTTCATCGGTTCGACATCGTGCATCAGCAGGCAGATCGCCGAACGGGCCGGCACCCGGGGGAGCCAGTCACACAGACAGTATTGCGGGATCACACGACACCGTTCGCAGCGCTCGGCCCGCGAGCCGCGGGCGGTGAATGGCGCTTTCGCGCGGGCCAGGCGCTCGGCGCGCAGGCGGGAAACAGCATGGCTCATAGGGGGCCACGCCGGCAGCAGGAAGGGTTGGGCACGAGGAGTACGGCTCACGGCGGTGAAAAGTCCGCGCAGTCTAACAGAGGCTGCCAACGGGTTTGAGCGGCTTGATCTCGGCATTTTCCTTCAGCAGCAAGCTAGTAGGTCCGACAACGGCCCTCTATACTTCGCGACCACTGAACGCACAGCCCGGTAACGGGTCGAAGCACCAGTCACCGAACCAGGAGAGTTGCATGCCGCGCCTTACCGTACCGTCCATCGCCCTTTTGCTGGCGTTGCCTTTCAGTGTCCAGGCGGCATCGCTGAAGGATTTTGAACTGAACAAGATGCTCAAGGACGTCGCGCAGAAGAGCAACGAAACCCTGCCTCGCGAGATCAACGAGCACATCCTGGAAGTTGCCTACACGGTCGAGGACAACCAACTGATCGACCACCTCAGCGTGCAGTCCGACTACGCCCAAAGCATGCGTGACAACCCCAAGGTGGTCTACCTGCAGATGGGTGCCAGCGTCTGCCGCAACGTCAACTACCGCAAGCTGATGGCCCAGGGCGCGATCATGCGCTACGAATTCACCGAGAATAAGAGCAATCGCCCCGTCGCCTCGGTCCGCTTCGTGGAAAGCGACTGCCCGAAAGAAGCACCGGCGAAGAAAAAGTAACTACTGCCGGGCCTGGCGCCGCTGTTCATCATCGGCGCGCAGTTCCGCCACCAGCGCTTGCAGGTAGCGCGAACGCCGATCCGCGCCCTCCAACCGCCGCAGGCATTCCTCCTCGAGGCTGAGGTCATTGGCCTGCGCAGCCATTCTTAACAGCTGATACAACTCGGTATCGACTTCCAGTGTCACTCTCTCCATTACCCGCCTCCGTACGCCGCACCTGAACCGGTCCATCCCGATGCGACGTTTCCGCTCGACCCGAGATCAAGTAAATCAGAGCCGCGCTCCCGAGGCAGGGCTTCTGACGAGCGGCACAAATCATCCGCAATGAAACAACAAGCGGTTGCCGGCAAGGCTGGCTGGGGCCATGATCAATTCGCCAGTTGTCATGCAAAGGCATCAGACTGGAGGTACAGCGACACATGCAGTGTCGCGGCGACGGCGACGATTTCGACCGCGCCAGAGGTTCTGTGTAGAAGGAGACATGACATGCCTTACGAACCGAATGACTTGCTGTCCCGTCATTTCCAGAACAACGGTGTCGACCTCACGAAACAGGTCGAAGAACAACTCGAACAGATTGCCCCCAACAGCCCCAACCTCCCGCTTTACCGTGACATGATGCTGACCGTCCTGCGCATGGCCCAGGACGATCGCAATCGCTGGAACGCCAAGATCGTCCTGCAGGCCCTGCGCGAGCTGGAGAACGCCTTCCGCGTGCTCGACCAGTTCAAGGGGCGCCGCAAGGTCACCGTTTTCGGCTCCGCCCGGACGCCGATCGAGCATCCGCTGTATGCCCAGGCCCGCGAACTGGGCGCGGCCCTGGCCAAGTCCGACCTGATGGTCATCACCGGTGCCGGCGGCGGCATCATGGCCGCAGCCCACGCCGGAGCGGGCCTGGAGCACAGCCTCGGTTTCAACATCACCCTGCCCTTCGAGCAGCATGCGAACCCGACCGTCGACGGCACCGTCAACCTGCTGTCGTTCCACTTCTTCTTCACCCGCAAGCTGTTCTTCGTCAAGGAAGCCAACGCCCTGGTGCTATGCCCCGGTGGTTTCGGCACTCTCGATGAAGCCTTGGAAGTCCTGACGCTGATCCAGACCGGCAAGAGCCCACTGGTGCCGGTGGTGTTGCTGGATGCTCCCGGCGGCACCTTCTGGCAGAGCGCCCTCGACTTCATCCGCAACCAGCTGGAGGCCAACCGCTACATCCTCCCCAACGACCTGAAACTGGCTCGCCTGGTCTACAGCGCCGATGAAGCCGTGGCGGAAATCAACCAGTTCTACAGCAACTTCCACTCCAGCCGCTGGCTGAAGAACCAGTTCGTGATTCGCATGAATCATCCGCTTACCGAACAGGCGCTGGCCCAACTCGACGAGCGGTTCGCCGACCTGTGTGTCAGTGGTGGTTTCCATCAGCATGGCTATGCCGGCCAGGAACACGATGAGCCACAATTCAGCCACCTGTGGCGGCTGGCGTTTCACTTCACGGCACGGGATCAGGGACGCTTGCGGGAACTGGTGGACTTCATCAACCTGTCGGAAAACTGGAGCAAGCCGGCGGTCACGGCGCAGCCGCGCGTACGGGAGCCGATCAAGGCGACCTGATCAGTCATCCAGCCCTCGGCCGCTCAACAGGCGGCCGATCATGTCCATGGAATACCCCCGATAACTGAGGAAGCGACCCTGCTGGGCACGCTCGCGGGCATCGGCGGGCAGACGCCCGGCGAACTTGCGCCGCCAGGTTTCTTCCAACTGTGCCTGCCAGTCAAGGCCGCTTTCGCGCAAGGCCAACTCGATATCGACGCGCTGCAAGCCACGCTGGCTCAACTCGTCGCGAATGCGTAGGGGGCCGTAGCCGGAACGGGCACGGTAGGAAACGAAGCTTTCGAGGTAACGGGATTCGGACAGCAGCCCCTCTTCCGTCAGACGGTCGAGTTCGCTGTCGATCATTTCAGGCGGGGCGCCGCGCTGACGCAACTTGCGCGTCAGCTCGACTCGACTATGCTCGCGTCGCGCGAGCAGATCCATTGCAGCACGCCGTACGGCGACCGGGGTATCCAGTACGGCGCTCATCGGCTCACTCAGATATCGGCGTCAGCCAGATCGTCTTCGGTTTCGTCGGCCGTGGCGCTGCCTTTGAAGTCCGCCGGAGCATTGGTGTTCAGCAGCTTGTCACGCAGTTGCTTCTCCAGCGCGGCGGCGATGTCCGGGTTCTCCGCCAGGAACTTGGCCGCGTTGGCCTTGCCCTGACCGATCTTGCTGCCGTTGTAGCTGTACCAGGCACCGGACTTCTCGACGAAGCCGTTCAGTACGCCCAGGTCGATCATCTCGCCGTTGAGGTAGATGCCCTTGCCGTACAGGATCTGGAACTCGGCCTGACGGAACGGCGAAGCCACCTTGTTCTTCACGACCTTGACCCGGGTTTCGCTGCCCACCACTTCGTCGCCTTCCTTCACCGCGCCGGTACGGCGGATGTCCAGGCGGACCGAAGCGTAGAACTTCAGCGCGTTACCACCGGTGGTGGTTTCCGGGCTGCCGAACATCACGCCGATCTTCATGCGGATCTGGTTGATGAAGATGACCAGGCAGTTCGCGTTCTTGATGTTACCGGTGATCTTGCGCAGCGCCTGGGACATCAGGCGAGCCTGCAGGCCCACATGCATGTCGCCCATCTCGCCTTCGATCTCGGCCTTTGGCACCAGGGCTGCCACGGAGTCGACGATGATCACGTCGACCGCGTTGGAGCGCACCAGCATGTCGGTGATTTCCAGGGCCTGTTCGCCGGTGTCCGGCTGGGAAACCAGCAGGTCGTCGACGTTCACACCCAGCTTGCCGGCGTATTCCGGATCCAGGGCGTGTTCGGCGTCGACGAAGGCGCAGGTGGCGCCGGCTTTCTGGGCCTGGGCGATCACGGAAAGCGTCAGGGTGGTCTTGCCCGAGGACTCCGGACCGTAGATCTCGATGATCCGGCCTTTCGGCAGGCCACCGATGCCCAGGGCAATGTCCAGGCCCAGGGAGCCGGTGGAGATCGAAGGAATAGCCTGGCGCTCATGATCGCCCATACGCATCACGGCACCCTTGCCGAATTGACGTTCGATCTGACCCAAGGCCGCAGCCAAGGCTTTCTTCTTGTTGTCGTCCATTAAAGTCCTCACGTAATCAATAAGGCCTGTGACGGCCAACACCTGTATAAGTAGCCAGTATTATTCCACAGCCTTGGCGACTCGCCTACCCCTGATTTGCGATTTCTGCTTCCGCCCGTCGCAACAACCCTTCGAGGGCGGCCTGCACGGTCTGGCGCCGGACCGCGTCACGGTCACCATCGAACTGGCGACGCTCGGCGCTCACCTGGTCGCCCACGCCCCAGGCCATCCAGACGGTGCCTACCGGTTTCTCGACGGAACCGCCATCCGGCCCGGCGACGCCACTGACGGCCACGGCGTAGCGCGCCGCGCTGTGGGCCTGGGCACCACGGACCATGGCCTCGACCACCTCGCGGCTGACAGCGCCGACCTGGCCGAACAATGCCTCGGGCACCTGCAACTGGCGGGTCTTCTGCTGGTTGGAGTAGGTCACGTAGCCGGCCTCGAACCAGGCCGAACTGCCGGGAATCCGCGTGATCGCCTCGGCAATGCCACCGCCGGTGCAGGACTCGGCGGTGGTGACCTGGGCCTTGAGGGTCTGCAGGCGCTTGCCGAGTTCGGCGGCAAGCCGGGTGATGTCGTCCACGTTGCTCTCCTGTCCAAAGATAAACCGCGCCCGGCTTTTCTGTAGGAGCCGGCTTGCTGGCGATCCGCCGAAGGCGGCCATTCGGCCCCCCCAGTGACAGTACTCCCGCAATCGCCAGCAAGCCGGCTCCCACAAGGATCGGCGGCGGCTGTGCAAGATGAACACCCTACACGAGCGCATCGGGCTTTCAAGCCACGCTTTGCATCAGGATGTCAGCGCGAGACCTTTTCGGCATATGCCTGGCAGGCCTGCAAGGCGATCAGGGCGCGGTCGCCGTCGTCGGTGATGGCGACAATTCGTTGAGCATGCGCCGGGTCAAGTCGGGCGCGTGGGGCTGCATGAACCACGCCGCTGGCGGCGGTGGTGGCAGGCAGCGCACAGCCGCTGGCGGGGTCGCTGCGGTCGAGGAGGACTGACAGCCGCAGATCGGCAGTAGCCAGGCGATCACGCAGGCGAGCCTGATCCTGTTGCACATCGTTCAGTTCCTTCGAGTGGGTTTGATCGCTGGCCTGGAGCTGTTGTTCCAGGGCCAGACGCTTGTCCTGCTCGGCACGCTGTTGCGTCGCCGCGGCAAGGGAAATCTGTTGAAGCGCATCGGCCTGCAACCGGGCCTGATGCTCCAGTTGCAGGCCGTAACGCAAGCCTTGAATCCGCCAGGCCAGTGCCGCCGAACCGCCGGCCACCAGGGCCAGCAGCACGACGACAGCGAACAGGCGGTAAGGCGCCGGGATCAGGTCGAGGAGGCGCATAGCACCGCCCTCGCCCGCGCCCAGAGTTGCAGGCGGTCATCGAGGCCATTCAGGCCGCCGTTGATCCTGCGGGTGATACTGTTGAACTGGTCGGCATCGGCCAACCCGTTCAACCCTTGCTGCTCCCAGAACCAGGCCGCCGACTCGGCGGCCCATTGCGGCTGCTCCAGCAGCTCCGGCTGTTGCAGCAGACGCTCGTCGCCGAACAGCGCGAGGCTGCATTGACGGTAGTTGCTGCGACCGGTGACCTGGATCAGCCCGCGACCGCGATAGCGCTGGCCATCGCCGTCGGCGTCCGGGGTGTTGCCCAGGCGCAGGGCCAGGGTGCCCGTATCGTACTTGCTCAGGTACTGGTCACTGCCCAGCTCACGCACGTAGCGCAGTTGCGCGGACTCATGGCCGATCTGGGCCAGGAAGGCGGCGATGCGCTTGGGGGTGGTGATGTCGTGCCGGGACATGGCGGTGTTGAGAGCAGGTATGAAAACGCCGGCTTTGGGGCCGGCGTTGGGCATGATTTTCAGCAGTTGCGACTCGGTGAGAAGCATTCAGGAGTCTCCGGAATGAACGATGAGTAGCGGCTCCCTCGCGAGAATCACTGCTCAGCCTCAACCAGCCAGGACGGAGCGGCCGGGCGCTGTTCAGAAGCGGGAAACGCATTGGACTGAGGCCAGTCACGCAATGCCTGAACATAAGTCAGCAGTTCCCGGAATTGCTCACCACTGAGTGTCGTAGCGAGATCGAGATCGACTTCGTCACGATGGCGCTCGCGCAACCACCGGACTCGGCCAATTTCAATATCGCGCCACTGACGTTCAGCAGTTGCCCGCTCAGCGCTCCCGATCACAGGTGCAACCAACGGTGCCGAGGCATCTGCCTGATGCCAGCCTACCTGGACATTCGCTTCACACTCGACCCAGCGGAGCGACTCGTGAAAGGGAGGCAACTCGTCAATGTCCAGCCGTTCTACAACATAACCGCCTTCAAGGCGTGCGAAGTACTTCATACTCACCTCCATTTCACCAGGATCATTCCATTACCACCGGCAGCACCGACAAAGTTGGGGCCATCCCCACCACCGCCGCCGCCTCCAGGCGTGTTACCAGGGTTACCCACCGCCGAAGATCCACCCGGCCCACCACCACCTCCACGAGGTGCCATGCCGCCAGCGCCGCCGACCGTATATTCACTGGGCTTGCCGGAATCACCGACGAGGTTTAGATCGCCACCGAATCCCCGACCACCGGCCGATCCAGGAGAGGAACCGGTGCCGATCTGGCCGATGTTGCCGCCTTCCGCGCTGCAGTAGGTACCAAACGAACTCGTACCGCCTCCACCACCAGGGGCACCTGCAGCACCTGCCGCTCCGCCAGCACCTACGGTAACCTTGATGACGGTACCTGCCACTAGACCGCTGAGACGCTTATAGGCATAACCACCACCGGCACCGCCGCCGCCGCCCGAGGAACTGGAACCGCCACCTGCACCACCTGCGCCAGCCCCCCAGACCTCGACCTCGAAAATCGAGTCGGCCTTGGCGCCTTCCGGCACAACGAAGTTCGTCACACCGGGAACGGCAAAGATCGCCAGACCGGAAGCCATAGGTTTCTGATTCTGGATTTCCTGCAGCAGCGCCGCGATATCGATGTTTCCCTGGTTGATCGGAGCACTCCAGGCCTTGATGCACCACATCACCGATAGGTTGCGCGGCCGAGTCTCTGAAGACGTACGCGGTACACCGTTTACACCGTCAGTTTTAGGAGAGGTGACTTTTTCACCCTGCATGACGACGCCATCACTACCATGAATCGTATTTACCGCCGAACCTGCCGCAGCATCGCCAGCGGGCGGACTACTGGTGATGTCATGGTGGTGCCCCTGAAATGCGTCAAGCTGGAATGTACCAAGACCCCGACTGGCATCCACTCCGCGCCCGTGGTCCCAACCTCGCAGGAATTCGCCACGCGACTCCGGCAATCGAAAGTACCCTGCCGCTTCCGAACCATCGTTGAACGTCGTACCCAAGTAGGCGTAAAGATCCGGGTAGGCCGCAATGCTCTGCACACTGTGGTCAGCCTCAAGAAAACCTGGCGGCACCGTCCCCTTTGGAAACGGCACCATGGAACCCACCGGGAGCGAGGATGCCTTTCTCACCAGCGCTTCCACTTCATCCTTGGTATAGGCATTGGTAATCCCATACTCGGCCAGCGTTGTGCGAACCTTCTCCGGCGGCAGCGAACTTTGAATAATCGTCCGAATGGCGATCAGCAACTGGTCGTGAGCCGCCTCGGACGGTTCAAGCCCGCCAGCCTGGACAATACTCAGCAACTCGTCCGTCACCAGGTTCCCCCAGCTCGCCGGAATCAGCGAACCGGGAGCACCGGTAAACGGGTTATCATCAACAAACTTACCATTCGACAGCCCGACTCCGGGCACACTTTTTGGATAATCCATTTACATCTCCTCTAACCATCATTTATATGCACCCTCCATTTGACAACGCAGGTGCATCGTCCGAGGCGTTCTTGCCTCAGAATCCTTGAGCCAATAATTTCAAAAACCAAAACAACCTCCTCAACTTATAAAAATCGTAGGATACAGGTATTGGCATTACCACATCACCACTACGAGAAAGATCAACTCCAGATAGCTGCCATTTCGAACAAAGGGCAAATCTTACTCAGCAGACAGCCAGCTAGACGACCTCAGCTTTATAATCACCTTGGAAGTTCCGGCCAAGTTATATCGACTGGAAATTTTTCTTGCTGATCTACACGATTCAGTGCAACACGATACTGCTTCCATGACTTGAGCTGCGAAACCTCAACAGAGGTCGCCTCATCAAGATCCACAGCATCCTGCAAGGGGCCCATACGATTAGCGGCAGTAGCCAGAAGGCTATCTCTCTTTGCATTGATCTGTTCGATCAGCTCCTCTCGAGTGGGAGGTAGCGGAACTGGATCAGGAGGATTTTCCTTCGTATACCACTCATTTGGAGAAATATCTTCCGGGCCATCCACAGAGCGCCAACCTTGACCATCATTTCTTACTGCAAAGCCACTCATAAGTTATCCTCCCAACCCAAACACTGCAAAACACCACTTCCACCACTGGAACCAAAACGAATAGAACTTCCTTCGATCAGAATCAACCCATTCGCCGTAGGAACAGGTGAGGAAGGGTTATAACCACCAACAAACGGAGCAGCATTCAGTGCCCCTGTACTCAAATAACTCTGAACCTGCGCAGTGTATGCACTACTTGGCGCAAAAGAGATGTAGCTACCCGTAGAGCCTGCCGCCAATGCAATCTTGCTAGCGGTAGGCGGTACAAAAGCGGAAATAGAAACATCCGCTGCCGGACTAACAGTGCCAGAGGCCATAACTGGAAGATTTGGGACATTAGAGCCGGCAGCAATTTTGTACTGAACGCTATTACCAGCCTGAACAAATGAGAGTAGGAACTTATTCGCCGTTGAGTCTGTTCTTGTCCACGTGACACGTGCCTTGTGCGTAAAGCCTGCAGGGAGCACAGGATTATTAGCGCTCAAAGACAACAAGCCGGCAACGCCTGAGCCTCCCCAGATAACCCAGACGCTATACCAGGTTGAAGCGGTCACCCCCCCTGTATCAAGCCCGTTCGCTCCCATAGCAGTAGCATTGATGCTGACATTGACTCCATTCAGAACCCTAGACGAGACGTCGTTCCCCAACACCAGTTGATCCGCAGCGACATTGACCACAGAGCCCAACCCATTGGCTGATGCTGTAAGCCCCCTGAATGTCCCAGCAACGGCGATTTTCTGCACCGTGCGAACATCGGCTGCCAACGCCGCAACATCGATGCTCCCCTGATTGACCGGGGAATTCCAGGCCTTTATGCACCACATTACCGACAAGTTGCGTGGACGAGTTTCAGCCCCACCAGTAAAAGCGGTTTCCGTGATGTAAATATTTCCGCTGCTGGCAATACCGCCAACTGGCCCTGCTCCAGTTTCTGTTACGACATCCGCATTCAACGAGTGCTTGTGGCTTTTGAAATCATCCAACTGATAACTACCAATCGTCCGACCTCCATCCACTCCACGCCCGTGATCCCACCCCCGCAGGAACTCCCCGCGCGACTCCGGCAAGCGGAAGTAACCCGCAGGCTCATCGCCCTTGTTGAACGTGGTCCCCAGATACGCTGCCAGGTCCGGATAAGCCGCGCTGCTCTGCAAGCTGCCATCGACCTCCAGATAACCTGGAGGTACCGTGCCTTTCGGAAAGGACAACATGGAACCCACAGGCACCGAAGCTTTCAGCTTCTGCACTTCGTCGACCAGGGCTCCAACATCGATCTGACCTTGGTTAACTGGCGCGTTCCAGGCCTTGATGCACCACATTACAGCCAAGTTACGCGGACGTGTCTCTGCCCCACCCTGAGGTTGGATGTAGGTCGAGCCGTCATCCATTTGATTTCCAGAGTTGTAAAGAGTAGTGAAGCCACCACCTGCCGCCGCTTGATTAGTTTTTAACCCATGCGTGTGCGATTTGAACTGATCGACCTGGAACGTGCCAATACCGCGACCAGCATCCACCCCCCGCCCATGATCCCACCCACGCAGAAACTCCCCGCGCGACTCCGGCAACCGGAAATTCCCCGCTCCTTCATCCCCCTTGTTGAACGTCGTCCCCAGATACGCCGCCAGGTCCGGATACGTCGCAACGCTCTGCACACTGCCATCGACCTCGAGGAATCCATTCGGCACCACGCCCTTGGGAAACGCCATCATCGCCCCGACCGGCAAGGCGGTGGCGTTCTTGAACAGCGCCTCGACCTCCGCCTTGGTGTAAGCATCGGTAATCCCGTACGCCGCCAATGTCGTGCGAATCTGCTCCGGCGGCAGCGAGCTCTGGATGATGGTCCGGATGGCCCTCAGCAACTGGTCGTGCTCCGCCTCGGCAGGCTCCAGCCCACCGGCCTGGACCACGTTGAGCAGTTCCTCGGTCACCGCATTCCCCCACACCGCCGGAATCAGCGAGCCGGGCGAACCATTGACCGGGTTCTCGTCGACAAACCTGCCATTGACCAACCCAACGCTAGGCGTGCTTTTTGGATAATCCACGTATCCGTCCTCTTCAGTCGTAATTGATGTGCACCAGCGTGTGCGCCGGCGCTGTGCGGTGAATCAGGCATTCCAGGGCGCTGCCCGGGTTGGCGCCGAAGCGCTCGCCCCAGTAGCTGGCGCCGAAACGACGGCCCAGGAGCAGGCGGCCGCCGGTGTTGAGCGTCCACATGAACTGCGCGCTCCAGGTGCCGAAACGCGCCCGGCCGAAGCGGGCGCGGCCCATGCGCGGGGTCTGCTGCTCTGTGATGGTGGCGTTGGGGTAGCCCTGGCTGCGGGCGATATCCAGGAAGTAGCCGATGCTCTGGTCGCCCACCGCCAGCAGGCGCCGACGCACCGCCAGGCGGCGGTCGTCGAACAGCGGCTTGGGGCCCAGGCACGGGTCGGGCAGGTTCATCACCCGCTCCCAGTCCGGCACCAGTTCGCTGACGGTCACCGGGTCCACTTCGTTGAGCAGGTCCACCGCCCGGGCATCGACCCGAGCCAGTTCCTGGGCGATGCCCAGCAGCACCTGCTGGATCTCCGGGACCTGCTCCGGGTCCCAGGCGGGACCGGCCGGCAGCAGGCTGCGCAACTGCTCCTGGTATTGCGCGGCAGTTCTTACTCCAGCCATACGCAGCCTCCGAAGGTCAGCAACTGGTTGGTGGCTGCTGGCACATCGGCGGACGGCGACACCAGCAGGTGATCGTTCTCGCCCGTGGCGCTGCTGATGGATTCGGCGATATGGGTCAGCAACAGGGTTTCCCCGAGGCCGCCTTCACGGTTGTGCAGGTCGCGCAACTGCGCCTCCACCGCAGCGCGGGTCGCCGTGGTGTCCGGCACCAGGCGCAGGGTGTAGGTCACCGGCACCTGCACCGGAGCCAGCACGTACAGGTCGGCGGTCACCGGCCGCAGCGGCTCGATGTAGGCCTGGACCAGCGCCAGTTGCGTGGCATCGGGAATCGGTACCGGATCGTCGTCACGCATGACGAACAAGCCGACGGTGCCCGGCCCGAGATAGCTGCCGCGGCACCAGGCCCGGGTAATCCCCGGACACTCCAGCGCCCAGGTTTCGTAGTCGGCCGCCGAGCCGCCATGGGGCGTGACGCGATAGGAACGGATGACCCGCGAGCGCAGCGACTCGAGGCTTTCCGCCGCCACCCCACCGCTCAGCCCCGGGGCGAGCACCGTGAAAGTGTTGCCGATGCCCTGCACCGGCTGGACCGGGAACAGGGTCAGGCCAGCGTCGCCATTACCCAGGCTGCCGGCCTCCAGCGCCTGGATCTGCGCGGTATTGCTACCGGCACTGGTGGTGCCTCCCTGGGTCACCTTGTAGCTGCGGCCATCGTTGCTCTGCAGCAGGGTGTCGACGTCCAGCACCGCACCGGCGGCAGCGGTAAAACTCACGCTGCCAGTGGCCGCCTGGGCGGCCTTGCGCGGTTGGTGCAGACGAAGCGCGGCAATGCGCTCCAGGGTGGATTCATCGGCGGTGTCGGGCAGGATCTGCTCGGCAATCCAGTCGAGGTATCCATACAGGCCGAAGGCCGCGCCGCTGAGGGTGCGGGCCAGGACCTGGGCATCGGACTGGCGCAGCGCATCGCTGGCCAGGTCGCTTTGGGTGCGGTTGATCAGCACCGGCAGCGAAGGGGTTTCAAACGGCATAAGTCACCTGCCAACTGTGGTTCGGGTTGATATCCAGGCGCTCGCCGTTGGCCAGGGTCAGAACCGTACGCAGGTTCAGCCGCTGGGCGTCGAGCCGTTCGGTTTGAATCTCGATGGCGCTGCAATGGCCGTCGTCGATCAGCCATTGCAGGGCTTCACGGGCGTAGAACTCGGCATCGAGCTGGGTCTGCGCGGTCAGCTTGACCCGGCGCAACAGCCACAGCCGCGAGCCGATACGATCGTTGGCGACCATGGGAAAACTGTCGCCCCACCAGCCGTAGCGCTCATCGTCGTCGATCGGGTCATCGCTGTTGGCGCGACGCCAGGTGAACAGGCTGATCAGCACCGAGCGGGTCAGCGCCGCCTTGAGGTTGTTGGAAACGAACATCAGGCACCTCCCGCCGGCGCGCCGGTCTGGCCACCGCCTGGCTGGATGCCGCCATGCACGTGCTGCATCTGGCTGATGCCGCCGGCAACCTGGTCGCCCTGGGAGACGATCCTGCCGGTCTGGGTCAGGGTCGGGCTGTCGAGGTGGATGGCGGTGCTGGCGCGGATGTTCAGGGTGCCGGTCTCGATGTCGATGATCCGGCCACGCTTGAAGTGGATACGGTCACCCTCGTCGGTATAGAGGGCGATTTCGCCGGGGGCGAGGTTCTGCAGGCGGTAGCGGCGGTCGGCGATCACCAGCACGATGCCGTGGGAACGGTCACCACCGAGAAAGGTGGCGACACCTTCGGCGCCGGCCAGCGGGTTGCTGGTGAAACCGTAGGGTTCGAAGTGCTCCATGTCGTCGTTCACTTCGCCGGCGGTCAGGCGCATTTGCAGCGATTGCAGTTTGTTGGCCGAGTTGGCGAGCACGACGGTGCCGCGCGCCAGCAGGCGGGTCAGTAGGCTCATGAGGGGTTCCTTGGGCGAGCGATGTGTCAGAAGGGGCCCTTTCGCGGATAAATCCGGCTCCCACAGGATTTGGCAGTGATCACGGACTTCTGTACGCCGCATGCGTGTGGGAGCAGGATTTATCCGCGAAGAGGCCGCCGCGAAGAGGGTGGTTACCTGGCCTTGCTTTTGGCCTTCGTCGGCGTTGCCTCGAAAACCTCGGGCGGCGCCACTTCCAGGGTAGTGATCGAACCCTGCGCCGACAGCGAGTAGGTGATCTTGGAGATCAGCATGTCCTGGTCGACGTCCAGCACCGGATCCTTCACCCGCACCAGCAGGTTGTGCCGCCACAGGTCGCCGTTGGACTGCCGCCAGCCCTGCACGGTGTAGGTGGTGGCCAGGGCCTTGCCGGCGCGGGTCGACCGTTCCCAGTCGGCCCGTTGCTGGGCCAGCTCGGGCGTGAGCTGGACACTTTCGCTGATCACCGTGACCCGCTTGCGCTGCGGGTTGGCCTCGCTGGACACGCCGCTGACTTCGCTCACCGCGCTGCCGCTCTTCTGGTCGCTGCCCTTGTGCTGGCCGATCACCCGGTATTCGGAGAACACCGCGCTGTAGTCCCTCGCAGTACTGGCCGAGAGAATGTTCTTGCCCAGCTCCAGCACATCGCTGGCGCGCCCGGCACTGCCGGGCCTGGCCAGCACCAGGTTGCCGCTCGCATCATCGGTGGAGAACACCCGGTAGAGCGTCAGCAGACGGTCGATGGATTTGAACACCGTCTCTCCCGGCACAATGCTGTGGGTCTGCAGCTTGGTGGTAGCCGGGATCTCGCTGCGCACGTTGACCTGGTAGGGTTTGGCGAGCGCCTCGACGATCGTCAGCAGGCCCTGCTGGCGCCACTGGCTCGGCTGGTTGATGGCCGCGCAGTCGACCAGGTCGCGGGTCAGCGAACTGCCCTCGATGGTCAGGCTGATCTGCTTGCCGTCATAGCTGATGGGCGCCTTGTAGACATGCCCGGTGAGCACCAGGTCGCAGCCGATCAGCACCTGGCAGCGGGCACCGGCCTTGATCGGCACGGCCAGGGTCTGCCCCGGCCATTGCCAGGTGATGCCCAGCTTGAAGGTGCGGAACTGGCGTTCGAGATCGGCGCTGATTTCGATGGCCTTCCAGCCTTCGTAGCTCAGGCCGTCGACCAGCAGGACGACGGCGTTGTCGATGTCGTTCATGGCCTATTCCCGGGATATCTGCAAGGGCGCTGGCGGGATGAAACCGGGGTGCGAAATCCGGTTGCGCTGCACCACCTCGCCGACCCGCGTGGCATCGCCGAAGTTCTTGTAGGCCACCACCAGCGCCGGCAGATTGCTCTTGGGCAGCAGGTCGACCAGCCGCACGCCGTTGGAGGCCACGGCGTTGAGGTGTTGCACCAGTGCCTGGCGCACGGTATTGAGCGCCTGGTAATGCACCGAATCGGCCTTGAGCGCGGCCTGCCAGATCGCCTCATTGAGGCTGTCACGCAGCGCCAGCACGTCGTCGACCACCGGCACATCGGCACGTTGCACCGGCTGCTGGGCCTGTTGCGCCAGCGACGGAGTGACGGCCAGTTTCACCGCCTGGGTCGCCGCCGGGATCACCGACACCAACTGGGCGATCTGCACCAGCAAGGCATCCTGGATCAGGTTCACCGTGGCCTGCGAGGCCGCGGCGGTGTCCTTGCCGATCGCCAATTGCGAGGCGTCCAGGGACTTGGCGTCCTCGACCTGCTTCGACAGGTCGGCGAGCATCCCGTGATAACCCTGGACAGCGAAGTCCTTCAACCCACGCACTTCGCCGACCAGGCCACGGACCTCGCCGACCAGGCCGTTGAACTCGGCCTTGACCTCGCTGAGCACGCCCTTGACCGCCGCACTCACCTGGTGAGGGAACTCCTTCACCGTGCGCACCAGGGCATAGACATTCGCATAGGTCTCGATCAGCGGCTGCAACTGCTGTTCGATCAGCTGGTACGCCTGGGTGATGCCCTTGCGCAGGTTGTCCAGGCCGATCCGTGCCTGGTTGACCAGCTTCATCGCCTCGTCGAAGCGGCCCACCGATGAGGTGAGCAGCTTGCTCGACGCCACCTGCAGTTGCTCCTGGGTATTGACGACCGGCTTGGGGAACTGCAGCGGCTGGTCCGGATAGAACTTCAGGTTGAAGGTCACCAACCCGCCATCCTGGCGGGTCTGGGTCATGTCGCATTCGCCGACCTTGACCTGCATCCGCCCCAGCCACGGGTGGACCAGCTCGCCACTGCCCTCCTCCAGCGCCTTGAGCAGGTTGTCACGCTGCTCCAGGCAGTCCGCACCGACGATGAAAGCCGTCAGGTCATGGATTTTCGCCTGCTGGCCGAGCCGCTCGAAAAACGGCTGGTCGCGCTGGGGGGA